>NZ_WKEE01000009.1:0-120314 GCF_021605635.1 Stenotrophomonas sp. PA-6-5C | reverse complement strand
GCGTCCCCTGCATGGCCCACCCGCCCGGCCAACCACGGCTTTTGATTTGAACGGTCACCACGAGGGACTCAGCCGTTGGCCGAAAACCTCATCAACCCACGCGCAATGCCGCCGCCTCCGCCCACCGCGCCGCCACCCGCGGAGCGGTGATGCACACCGCCTGATCGGTCACCGTGGTCACTGCCCGTTCCAGCAGCTGGATGTCCGCTTCGTGCTGGCGCGCCACATGCGGATCCTCGAAGAAGATCGCACGCTGGCAACGACCTTCCAGCACGCGGTCGGCAATCTGCGCATCGCCCCCCATTGGACCGCTCTGGTAACGCGTCACCCACGCCATATCCGCAGGCCAGCCGCGGCTCCAGGCCAGCTCGTTCAAGCGCTGGCCGGTGGTACCGGTGGCTACACGTTCGCCAAAGCGCGCCAGCACGTCGAAGTGTTCATCGGCGAACGCCAGCATCGCCGGCTTCATCGCATCGTGCGCGATCAACGCCAGCGTCTGCCCTTCGAACGCATGCAGGTCGTCGGCGCCGGCATCGGCGGCCAGGCCCGCATGGACGCGCTCCACCTCGATCCAGTCGCGGGCGGTGGCCACGGTGGAAATGAAAGGCTTGCCGTGGATTACACACTGGCGCTTGAGCGCGGTCGCCTCGGGGAACACCGAGGAAGGATCCACCGGATCCATCAGATAGACCGCACCGTCCAGCGTACGCTCGGCGCCCATGCCCACCACTTCGGCCACCATCTTCATCAACCCGCCTTCGCGACCGTACGGATAGCGCTGCAGGCCGTCGTAACCGGCAAGGAAACCGTTGCGCTGGATCGCATCGTGGGTACGTCCGACCGCACACAGCGTCACGCCCAGTTCGCGCAGCCCGGGTTCGCTGGCGCGCAGCCAGCGGAACAGTGCCGCGCGCGCGTCGTTGTGATGGAGACGGTTGGCGGCCAGGCCGATGCGCATCGAAAGCTCCGGGATCGGTAGAAGCGGCAGTGTATGTCGCTATTGACGGTTTCGGAGGGTTTTACAAATTTCCTCATTGTTGCTGGGAAGCGCGTCGCTAGCGTGACGGGAGGTCGTACCGCGATGCGGCCATGCCCCTGCCTGCGACATGAGGATGTCCACCGTGAATGTCGCTGGCCCGTTGGCCCGCATCGTCGCCCTGTCGCTGTTGTCAGCACAGGCCTGGGCCGGACAGTGCGAAGGCCCCATCCTGCTTGCCTACCCCGCTGACCGCGCACCGTTGTCATCCAGTCTGGACGACACGCCACAGGGCCTGGTGGCGGTCTACCTGGCGCTGCTGCAGGAGCAGTACCCCACGCTGCGCGCCACACCGGTCGCGGCGACGGCGCTGGCCGCCGCCGCGCTCCCGGCCGGGACCCACGCCGTGCTCGGCTGGCCGCGCGCGCAGAAGCCGAAAGGCTGGGTGGCCAGCGTGCCCTACCTGCAGGTGCCGCAGGTGATCGTGCGACGCCCCGACGCGCCGCCGATCATCGGCCTGGGCGGACTGCACGGTCGCGGCGTGGCCAGCCCCGACATCGTGCCGCTTGCCAGCAGGCTGGTGGAAGCCGGCGCGGACGTGCCGCTGCTGCAGGTGGCGGCGCTGGACGAGGCATTGCAGCTGCTGATCAGCGGTCAGATCGATGCGGTGGTGGGCAACCTGGTGGACGTGGAAGCCACGCTGCGCAATCAGCCGGGTGGCGCGCTGGACGTAGCGGCGCCGGCCGGCTTCAGCGACGCACTGGTCCTGGCCACGCTGCCGGCGTGCGCGCATCTTGTCGTCCGCTTCAACCAGCTGCAGGCAGCTATGACGCCGGAGCAGCGCGAGGCGTTGCGGGCACACTGGATCTCGACACCCCCTCGCCGTGGCCTCGCGCCGGTGTCGCCCCTGCGCGGGTCGATCGCCGTGCTGCTGGTGCTGCTGACACTGTGCCTGGTGTATGCGTTCGGCTACTGGCGACTGCACCGCGAAGGCCTGCGCAGGCAGGCGCTGGAACATCGCCTGCAGGAGGTCACCGCCAACCTGCCGGCGGTGGTGTACCAGGCGCGGCGCAGCAGCACCGGCGAGTACAGCGTTCCCCACATTGCCGGCGACGTGCATGCCCTGTTCGCGATCAGCGTGGATACCGCGCGGGTCGACCATGGCAGCCTGCTGGCCGCAGTCCATCCGCAGGACGGCCGCTCGGTGCTGGCCTGCGTCGATGCCGCCGCACTGGTGCGCGGGCCGATCGACATCACCTTCCGCACGCGCGGCCCCAACGGCTGGCGCTGGGTACGTTCGCACGGGCGACCGATTGCCTGCAGCGACAGCGGCGTGGAATGGAGCGGATACTGGATGGATGTCACCGAGGCGCGCGCACGTACGCAGGCGTTGAACGATGCCCGGCGTGATGCGGAGCAGGATGTCGCCGCGAAGACCCATTTCCTGGCCACCATGAGCCACGAGATCCGCACGCCGATGAGCACCCTGCTGGGGATGCTGGAGCGCTTCGGCGGCAGCGCACTGGATGCGCGCCAGCGCCAGGTACTGGCGACCATCGATGATGCCGCGCAGATGCTGCGACAGATCCTCGATGACGTGCTGCACAGCCAACGCCTGCAGTCCGGCCCACAGCCGCCGCAGTGCCTGCCCACCGACCTGGCCGAGCTGCTGCGGGCGGTGCAGCGTCTGCTGGTACCGGTGGCGGCAAGCAAGGGGCTGCATCTGCGCTGCGAGGTGGATCCCGCGCTGCAGCGTGGGTCGTTGGCCGATGCGCTGCGCCTGCGCCAGATCCTGTTCAACCTGGCGGGCAATGCGCTGAAATTCACCCTGCAGGGCGGAGTGGACCTGCAGGTGCGGGTGCTGCAGCAGCGCGAGCACGGCCAGCAGCTGCGGCTGCAGGTGACCGATACCGGAGTGGGCATCAGCCGCGAGCGCCAGCGGGCGGTGTTCGCAGCGTTTACCCAGGCCGATGCATCCACCACCCGGCGCTTCGGCGGCAGCGGCCTGGGCCTGGCGATCTGCCGTGAGCTGGCGGCGTCGATGGGCGGACAACTGCACCTGTGCAGCACGCCGGGCGCGGGCACCACGGTGTGGCTGGACCTGTACCTGCCGGCCTGCGAGGCGCCATCTGCGGGGCCTCGTGATGGCGCGGCTGGCCTGCAGGTGTTGCCGCCGGTGCGGGTACTGGTTGCCGAAGACCATCCCACCAACCTGCAGTTGCTGGTGCAGCGGCTGCAGGAACTGGGCCTGCAGGTGCATGCCACCGCCAATGGCGAGCAGGCCTGGCAGGCGTGGCAGACGCAACGGTTCGCGCTGGTCATCACCGACTGCCACATGCCGGGCATGGATGGCTTTGCCCTGGCCCGCGCGATCCGCGCCGATCCGCGTGCCGATGCGGCAAGGGTGCCGATCATCGCGTTGACCGCCAGCGTGCTCGACAGTACCCGTCAGGCCTGCCTCGACGCTGGCATCGATCGTTTCATCGCCAAGCCGGTCGAGCGCGACGCACTGCACGCCACGCTCGCCGCGGTGCTGACACCGCTGGCCGGTCTGTCAGTGCGCCAGTAGCCGGACGATGCTGGCGGCGGCGTCGCGACCTTCGGCCACCGCGGTCACCACCAGGTCGGCACCACGCACCGCGTCGCCACCGGCGAACAGGCGGGGATGGGCGGTCTGGAAGGGCAGCTTGCCCTTGCCCCCGGCGAGGATGCGGCCATTGGCCTGGCCCTCCACGCCGTGCTCGGCCAGCCACGACGGCACGCTGGGCGAGAAACCGAACGCGATGATCACCACGTCCGCTTCCAGCAGCGACTCGCTGCCCTCGATCTGCACCGCGTTCTGGCGGCCGTTGGCATCGGGTTCGCCCAGCCGCGTCTCGATGACCGTCACCCCGATCACTTCGTCATCGGCGCCGGCTTCGATCGACAGCGGCTGGCGGTTGAACAGGAAGCGCACGCCTTCCTCGCGCGCATTGGCCACTTCGCGCGCGCTGCCCGGCATGTTGGCTTCATCACGGCGGTAGGCGCAGGTGACCTTGGCCGCGCCCAGCCGCACCGCACTGCGCACGCAGTCCATGCCGGTGTCGCCACCGCCGAGGACCACCACGCGCTTGCCATTGAGGTCGGGCAGGGCGATCTGGTCTTCCCAGCCGGCGATCGGCCGGCCCTGCGGATCATCGCCGCCGACGATGCGGCTGTTCTGCACCAGGAACGGCAGTGCCGGCAGCACGCCCTTCAGGTCCTGGCCGTCCAGGCCACCATCGGTGTAGCGATAGGCGCCGGTACCGACGAATACCGCATCATGGGTGTCCAGCAGCTGCTGCAGGCTGACGTCGCGGCCGATCTCCACGCCGAGGCGGAACTGCACGCCCATGCCTTCGAGCACATCGCGGCGGCGGCGGATCACGTCCTTGTCCAGCTTGAAGCTGGGGATGCCGAACTGCAGCAGGCCACCGACCTGCTCGTAGCGGTCGTAGACCACAGCGGTGATGCCGGCATGCGCCAGGCGGTCGGCACAGGCCAGGCCCGCTGGGCCGGCACCGATCACGGCCACCGTGTGGCCGGTGGGCTGCACCGCCGTCATGTCTGGCCGCCAGCCGGTGGCCAGTGCCGTGTCGACGATGTACTTCTCCACTGCGCCGATGGTGACCGCGCCGAACTCCTCCAGCGTGCAGCTGCCTTCGCACAGACGGTCCTGCGGGCACACCCGGCCGCACACTTCCGGCAGCGGGTTGGTGCTGTGGCACAGCGTGGCCGCTTCATGGATGCGGTTTTCCTGCACCAGCTGCAGCCATTGCGGAATGGCGTTGTGCACCGGGCACTTCCAGCTGCAGTACGGGTTGCCGCAGTCCAGGCAACGGCCGGCCTGGTACTGCGCGTCTTCCTTGCCGAACTTTCCGTACAGCTCACCCCAGTCGCCGGAGGTGCGCAGTTCGACCGGGATGCGCTGCGGCATGGTCCGGGGCAGGTCGAGGAACTGGAAGGCGTGCTTGCGGCTCATGATCGTCTCGGCAGTGCGGTGCGCGCGCTCACGCGGCGCGGCGCAGGGTTTCGGTCAGCGACTCGATGCTGGCGGCCTTGGGTTTGACCAGCCAGAACTTGCCGATGTAATCGCGGAACTCATCCATGATCTGCTGCGCCCAGATGCTGCCGGTCAGCTCGCGATGACGGCCGATCAGACGGTGCAGGTGCTGGCGGTAGTTCTCGAAGCCCTCGGCGGACACGCGATGGATGTCGATCAGCTCGTGGTTGTAGCGGTCGACGAAATCGCGGTCCACATCCAGCACGTAGGCCAGGCCGCCGGTGAAACCGGCACCGAAGTTGAGGCCGACCTTGCCCAGCACCAGCACCACGCCGTCGGTCATGTACTCGCAGCAGTGATCGCCTGCGCCTTCCACCACCGCCAGTGCGCCGGAGTTGCGCACGGCGAAACGTTCACCGGCGCGGCCAGCGGCGAACAGCTCGCCACCGGTTGCACCGTACAGGCAGGTGTTGCCGATGATCGCGGTGCTGCGTGCCTCGAAGCGTGCGCCACGCGGCGGACGCACCACCAGTCGGCCACCGGCCATGCCCTTGCCGACGTAGTCGTTGGCTTCACCTTCCACTTCCAGGTGCAGGCCGCCGACGTTGAAAGCACCGAAGCTCTGCCCGGCGCTGCCACGGAAGCGCAGTTCCAGCGGCGATTCGGCCATGCCCTGGTTGCCATGCGCGCGCGCCACGGCGCCGGCCAGGCGGGTGCCGATGCTGCGGTCGGTGTTGTGGATCAGGAAGCGGTGTTCGCCGCCGCGCTTGTGCTCGATGGCTTCGGCCAGCAGGCCGTCCATCTGCGTGGCCAGGCTGTCGGGTGATTCGTACAGGCGCTGTGCGGCGCAGTGGCTGTCCGGGTAGCTGGCGTCGGCCAGCAGCCGCGACAGATCCACGCGCACGTCCTCGCGCGGCGAGACCTCAAGCTGGCGCAGCAGGTCGGTACGGCCGACGATCTCCTGCAGCGAACGTGCACCCAGCACCGACAGCCAGCCGCGCACTTCCTCGGCCAGCAGGCGGAAGAAGTTCTCCACGCGCTCGGGCTGGCCGGTGAAGTGATTCTCGCGCAGGCGCTCGTCCTGGGTGGCCACGCCGGTGGCGCAGTTGTTGAGGTGGCAGATGCGCAGGTACTTGCAGCCCAGCACGATCATCGGCGCGGTGCCGAAACCGAAGCTGTCCGCGCCCAGCAGCGCCGCCTTGACCACGTCCAGGCCGGTCTTCAGGCCGCCGTCGGTCTGCAGCAGGGTGCGCCCGCGCAGGTCGTTGGCCACCAGCGCCTGGTGCGCCTCGGCGATGCCCAGTTCCCAGGGCACGCCGGCATAGCGGATCGAGCTGACCGGCGAAGCACCGGTGCCGCCGTCGTGGCCGGAAATGGTGATGAGGTCGGCACCGGCCTTGACCACGCCCGCGGCGATCGTGCCGACGCCGGCATGGCTGACCAGCTTCACCGACACCAGTGCGGTCGGGTTGACCTGCTTGAGGTCGTAGATCAGCTGCGCCAGGTCTTCGATGGAGTAGATGTCGTGGTGCGGCGGCGGCGAGATCAGGCCGATGCCGGGCTTGGCATAGCGCAGGCGCGCGATCAGTTCATTGACCTTGTGCCCGGGCAGCTGACCGCCTTCGCCGGGCTTGGCGCCCTGGGCGACCTTGATCTGCAGCACTTCGGCGTTGACCAGGTATTCGGCGGTGACGCCGAAGCGGCCCGACGCCACCTGCTTGATCTTGCTGCGCTTGTCGGTGCCATAGCGCGCCGGGTCTTCGCCACCTTCGCCGGAATTGCTGCGGCCGCCGAGGCGGTTCATCGCAATCGCCAGCGCTTCATGTGCCTCGGGCGAGAGCGCGCCGAGACTGATCGCTGCGGTATCGAAGCGCGGGAACAGCTCGCTGGCCGGTGCGACGTCGTCCAAGGGTGTCGGCGTCGCCGCCGGCACCAGCTGCAGCAGGTCGCGCAGCGCCGAGGGCGGTCGCGCATGCACGGCGTCGCAGTACTGCTGCCACGTACGCGGGTCACCGCTGCGCGCAGCGCGCTGCAGGGTGGTCACCACGTCCGGGTTGTACATGTGGTATTCGCCGCCGTGCACATACTTCAGCAGGCCGCCGACATCCACGCCCTGCTGCGCATCCCAGGCCTGCGCGCACAGTTCGCGTGCATCGGCATCCAGGCGTGCGAAACCGGCGCCACCGATGCGCGAGGCGGTATCGGGGAAGCACAGGTCGACGACCTCCGGCTCCAGGCCGATGATCTCGAACAGCTGCGCGCCGCGATAGCTGGCCACGGTGCAGATGCCCATCTTCGAGATGATCTTCGACAGGCCCTTGTAGATGCCCTTGCGGTAGCGGCGGCCGATCTGCGACTGCTCACCGCCCTTGCTGAGCTTGAGGATGCCGCGACGGCCGAGGTCGAACAAGGTCTGGTAGGCCAGGTACGGATAGACGGCCGTGGCACCGAAGCCGAGCAGGCAGGCCATGTGGTGCGCATCGCGCGCGGTGCCGGTCTCGACGATCAGGTTGACGTCGCAGCGCAGGCCCAGCTGTGACAGGTGGTGGTGGATGGCACTGGTGGCCAGCAGGGCATGCACCATCGGCCGCCCGGCCACCGGGTAGCGGTCGGACAGCAGCAGCATCACCATGCCATCGCGCGCGGCCTGTTCGGCTTCGGCGCAGATGCGTTCGATGCCCGCACGCAGGCCTTCCTCTTCGCTGTAGGACAGGTCGAGCAGGCGGTTGGCCTGCACGTACTGGTCCATCTTCAGCAGCTGGCGCAGCTTGCGCTGGCTCAGCACCGGCGAATTGAGGATGACGTGGTTCACCGTCTCCGGGCCGGCATGGAAGATGTTGGTCTCCTTGCCGAGCTGGGTGGACAGGGACATCGCGCAGTCTTCGCGCAGCGGGTCGATCGGCGGGTTGGTGACCTGCGCGAAGGCCTGGCGGAAATAGTCGTACAGCGGACGGCTGCGCTGGCTGAGCACGGCCATCGGCGTGTCATCGCCCATCGAGCCGGTGGCTTCCTGTTCGGTCTCGGCCAGCGGCCGCAGCACCTGCTCCACTTCCTCGCTGCTGAGCTGGTACAGCTTGTGGTAACTGCGCAGGGTGCTTTCGTCGAAGGGTTCCTCCACCAGCGAGGGATCGATCAGTTCGGTCTGCAGGTAGGTGACGCCCTGCTGCAACCACTGCTTGTACGGTGCACGGCCGCGGTTGATGCGGTCGATGGCCTCCGAATCGAGCAGGTCGCCGCGCTTGAGGTCGATGGCGATCATCTCGCCCGGGCCGAGCTTGCCCTTGCGCACCACGCGTTCGGTCGGCACTTCCCACACGCCTGCTTCGGAGGCGACCAGGAAGTGGCGATCGGCAGTCAGCATCCAGCGCGCCGGGCGCAGGCCGTTGCGGTCGAGGGTGCACACGGCGTAGCGGCTGTCACAGGCAACGATGCCGGCCGGGCCGTCCCACGGTTCGCTGTTGAGGCCGTGGAATTCGTAGAACGCGGCCAGGTCCGGGTCCTTGAATTCCAGCGACTGCGTGGCCGGCGGCACCAGGATGCGCAGTGCCTGGATCAGCTCCATGCCCGCCGACACCATCAGTTCCAGCATGTTGTCCAGGCTCTGCGAATCCGAGCCGTGCATGGAGATGACCGGGTCGAATTCGCCGATATCGAAGCGCGGCGTCTTCCACACCTTGCTGCGTGCCTGCGCCCAGCGGCGGTTGCCTTCGATGGTGTTGATCTCGCCGTTGTGGGCGAGCATCCGGAACGGGTGTGCCAGCGGCCAGCGCGGCAGCGTGTTGGTGGAGAAGCGCTGGTGGAACACGATGGCGCTGGAGGCCAGTTCGCGGCGCTGCAGGTCCGGGAAGAAGCGGCTGAGCTTGTCCGGCAGCACCATGCCCTTGTAGCTGATGGCGTTGGGGCTGAGCGTGGTGACGTAGTAGTCGGCGTGCGCGCGCAGCTGCTGCTCGCTGCGGCGACGGGCCAGGAACAGGGCCAGGCCGAAGCCGGCGTCATCCTGGCCGACGCCGGCATCGACGAATACCTGTTCGATGCGCGGCAGGGTGTCGCGCGCCAGTTGCCCGCAGACGCTGTCGTCGGTCGGTACTTCGCGCCAGCCGGCCACCTTGCAGCCGACCGCCTCGATCTGCTGCTGCAGCTGTGCACGGCAGGCCTGCGCGGCGTCGGCATCGTGCGGCAGGAAGACCAGGCCGGCGGTGAAGCGCGCGCCGACGGCAATGCCCGCTTCACTGGCCAGCAGTTTCAGGAAGGCATCGGGGCGGCGCAACAGCAGGCCGCAGCCATCACCGGTCAGGCCGTCGGCGGCGACACCACCACGGTGGGTCATGCGCGAAAGCGCGGCGATGGCGGTATCGACCAGCAGGCGCGAAGGCTGGTCGTCGAGCTGGGCGACCATGCCAAATCCACAGGCATCGCGCTCGGAGCGCGGGTCGTAAAGCCCTTGGCGGTTGCGGGGGGCCATCTCTACCTCGATGCAGATTGAAATGAACGGGGACACTCCTGCCCGCCCTGTAGAGCACGCCCTGTACGTCATGGTGGAGTGTGCCGCGCATGGCGCGGCCCGTCGGGAAGCCGCTTGGCGCACGCCCATACGGCGTTGCTCACCTTGCGCAGGCACTCGCCTGCGCTGCGGCGCGCGCCTTGTCTGGCCGCACGCCAAGGGTCTTCACACTCACCCTGACGCACACGCCGTGCTCTTCCTGGAGCGCATCGTGAGGCCACCGGATGCCTCGACTAGATCACAGGTTGCTGCAACGCCGCAATACACGGTTGCAGGCGCAACCAAAGCGCCGGCAAACGCTTGCCGGCGCGGGATGGGTCAGCCGCAGCGGACGCCGCTGACCACGTCCTTTGCGTCCACCTCGATGTTCAGGCGGTCGCCCACGAATTCCATCGTGGTGACGTCATTGGGGTGCAGTACGCGCAGCTGGGTCGCGGCGGAATCTTCCTGGGCCTGCTTGCCCAGCGCATCGGTGTAGGCCTGGCCGACCAGGCTCTGCACCTGGCTGGCGTCGCAGTTGCCGACCGGCGGTGCTTCGGTGGCCTTGCCGGCTTCGTCGGCCGGAGCCTTGGCAGCCTCGGCGGCCTGCTGTGCGTGGGCGGTGGCCGAGTCCTGCTCATCCAGCGACGGCGCCTGGCAGGCGGTCAGGGCCAGCACGGCCGGCAGCAGCAGGGCGGAGAGGGAACGGGCGCGGATCGGGAACGACATCATGACTCCGGAAGGGAAGGGACGGTGAAAGGCCGAGCATAGCGGCGAACCCACCCTCACGTGTTTGTCTTGCGTTATTGACGTGGCCACGCCGCCCCGCTCGGCAGACTGACGGCATGCCCGCTACCCCCACCCCCGAACGCCAGGCCGCGCGCGCCGCCGGCCTGCGCTACGTCGATGACACCCAACCCGGTTTCAGCCGCGTCCGCGCTGGCAAAGGCTTCTCCTATCGCGATACCGACGGTCATGCCATACGCGATGCCGCCACGCTGCAGCGCATCCGCTCGCTGGCCGTGCCCCCGGCCTACACCGCCGTGTGGATCTGCGCCCATGCCAACGGCCATCTGCAGGCCACCGGCCGCGACGCGCGCGGGCGCAAGCAGTACCGCTACCACGCCGACTGGGCGGCGGTGCGTGATGCCGGCAAGTTCGACCGCATCATCGCCTTCGGCCAAGCGTTGCCGGCGCTGCGACGGCGCCTCGGCCGCGACCTCAAGCGCAGTGGCTTCCCCCGTGAGAAGGTGCTGGCGGTGGTGGTCGCGCTGCTGGCCGACACGCTGGTGCGGGTGGGCAACGAGACCTATGCGCAGGAGAACAAGTCGTACGGCCTGACAACGCTGCGCAACCGTCACCTGGACCTGCTTCGGGGTGGCCGGGTGCGCATGCGCTTCCGTGGCAAGTCCGGGCAGTTGCAGGAGGTGACGGTGGGCGACCGTCGGCTGGGCGCGTTGGTACGCAGCGTGCAGCAGCTGCCGGGGCAGGCCCTGTTCCAGTACCGCGACGATGAGGGGGTCGTGCAGCCCGTGGATTCGGGCGCGGTGAACGACTACCTGCGCGAGGTGATGGGCGAAGACTTCACCGCCAAGGACTTCCGCACCTGGGGCGGAACGCTGGCCGCCGTGCAGACCTTCGCCGCCACCGAGCTGCCAGAACCGGCCAGCCAGCGCGCGCTGGCCAAGGCGCAGCGCGAAGTGGTGTGCCAGGTGGCGGCACGGCTGGGCAATACCCCTGCGGTATGCCGCAAGGCTTACATCGACCCGTGCGTGTTCGCCGGGTGGGAGCGCGGCGAGCTGGCCTCGCTGGCGGGCCTGCGCGGCCCGCGGCAGTGGGAACAGGCGACACTGAAGGTCCTGCGACGTGCCCGGCGGCTCAGCCGCAAGGCAACTCAGCCGCAATAGATCGCGGTGATGTTGTTGGTGCGGCCCTTTTCGATGGTCAGGCGCTCACCGCCTTCGCTGGCCGGCGGCACGCGCAGGCCGTCGTGACGCAGCACCTGCACGTGCAGGCTGTCGCTGTCGACGCGGGCGCGCTCGACGGTGGCATCCGATGCCGCCAGGCCGACCGCGCCGCGCACCATGTCGGAATGGCACTGGCCGGAAATCACGCCATCGATGGGCTGGATCTGGGCGACGGGGCTGCTGCTGCAGGCGGCGAGAGCGAAGCAGACGGCGGCGGTGGCAATGGCATGTTTCATGGGGGATGTTCCTCGTGTTGTGGCCTGCAGGGTGCGACGACAGGCGTGGTGGCGGAATGAATGCCGTGCACGCGATGGACACGGAGCGCTCACTGCCGCCAACAGCATGCGTGGAGACACTGCATGAGCGGCGCACGCCGCCCCCGGTACTGCGGCGCACGCGCCCCGGTAGTGCCGGCCGCTGGCCGGCAACCCCCATCCCCCGAGGAGACCTGCATGGCCACCACCAGGAAGACCCCCGCCCGCCGCAAGGCATCGCCGAAGATACGCAAAGGCACCCAGGCCGCCCCAGCCGCCGCCGAAGCCACCACGTCCGAGCGCCCGCGCGTGGTGAAGACCGCGACCCGCAAGGCCGCCGCTTCCGATCCCCGCGCGGCACGTGTCGCAGCGCGGCAACGACGCCTTCAGGACCAGGAAAAAGCGAAGGATGTACGCGCGGCGAAGAAGGCGACGAAAAAGGCGACAAAGAAGACCGCCACCCAAGCCGGCCCGCGCCGTCAGCCGGAGACGATGCCGGCGCAGCAACTGGCCAAGCCGGGCCATGAGCACGCACTGGAACTGGCACCGCGCTTCCTGGCACCCGACTACGTCGGCAGCGGCAAGCTGCAGGGCATGCGCGCGATCGTCACCGGTGGCGATTCCGGCATCGGCCGCGCGGTGGCGGTGCTGTTCGCCCGCGAAGGCGCCGATGTTGCGGTGCTGCATCTGGACGAAGCCGAGGACGCCGAGCTCACTCGCCAGCACGTGGAGAAGGAGGGCGGCCGCTGCGTGGTGATCGCCGGCGACGTGCGCGACCCACGCTTCTGCAACAAGGCCGTGAAACAGGTGGCCAAGGCCTTCGGCGGCATCGACATCCTGGTCAACAACGCGGCGTTCCAGCTGCACTGCGAGCGCCTCGAAGACCTGGAAGACGCGCACCTGCAGGAAACCCTGCAGACCAACATCGGCGGCTACATCCAGATGGCGCGTGCGGTGCTGCCACATCTGGGCGAGGGCGCCAGCATCATCAATACCGGTTCGGAAACCGGCCTGTTCGGCAGCAAGGCGCTGATCGATTACTCTGCCACCAAGGGCGCCATCCATGCGTTCACCAAAGCCCTGGCCAGCCAGCTGCTGCCGCGCGGCATCCGGGTCAACTGCGTGGCGCCGGGCCCGGTGTGGACGCCGTTGAATCCCGCCGACAAGCAGGCGAAGGATGTCGCCGAGTTCGGCAAGGACAGCGACATGGGCCGGCCGGCACAGCCCGAAGAACTGTCGCCAGCGTATGTGTTCCTGGCCTCACCGGCCTGCGCCAGCTACATCAGCGGGGTGATCCTGCCGGTGATGGGCGGGCCGCGCGGTTAGCGCGCAGCGGAATAGAAACCGGCAATGCGCGGGATGAACTGCTGCGGATTGGCGCCGACCAGATTGGTCAGCACGACAACGGCCAGGTCGCGCTCGGGATAGACGATGAAAGCCGAGCGCGCGCCGCCCATGCCACCCACCTGCAGGTCGGGCGCGGTGTTGAACACCGGCCAGCCTGCGGCCCAGTCACCGGCGCTGTCATCATTGAGGCGCTCGGTCGTCCACATCTGCTGCACCGCGCGCTGCTCCAGCAGGCGACCATCCTGCAATGCAACCAACCAGCGCGCGGTGTCATCGGCCGTGGTGAGGATGCCGCCCCCGGCCCACAGGCTGGGCGGCATGTCGTAGAACCAGTGCGACAGCCGTGGTGTCGCATCCTTCGCATCGGTTGCGCGTGGCAGGTAGCTGTACATCGTCGCCGCATCCGGAATCAGGTCGTAGCTGTCGCCAAACGTGGTGCGTGCCATGCGCGCGGTGGAGAACTGGCGGGTGGTCAGGAAGCGTTCGTAGGGCATGCCGGATTGCTGCGCGATGATCCGCGCCAGCAGCACGTAGTTGGTCTGGTTGTACTGGAAGCGCTCGCCCGCCGCGGCCTCTGCCGGCAGCGCACGAACTGCCTGCCATGCGTCCTGTTCCGAGCCACCGCCCAGCAGTCCCTCTGCATCGAGGATGTCGGGCAGGCCGGAGGTGTGGGCGAGCAGTTGGCGCACGCGTACCGCACGCCAACTTCCGGGCAGGTCATCGAGATAGCGCGAGGCCGGTGCGTCGAGATCCACCCGCCCGTCCTGTGCCAGCTGCGCCATGGCGACGCCGGTGAAGGATTTGCTGGCCGAGTTGAGCGGGAACCGCGTGCTGCGGGTGGCGACCACACCGTTCTCGACGTTGGCCAGCCCATAGGTTTCCGACAGCACCACCTGGCCATCCTTGACCACGGCGATCTGCAGGCCTGGGATGCGCTGTTCCTGCATGGTCTGGCGGATGAAGCGGCGGGTCTGGTCGTTGGCCTGGTCCTGGTTGGCGGAGACGGCGGCGAAGGGCAGCAGGCTGATGATCATGAGCAGGATTGGTAGCGTCTGGCGAGGCATGCGGGATCCCGGAGGGCAGGAAGATCGGCGGCGATGACGACTGCCGCAGGAGACAGGCCAGGGATCGGATGCGCGCGCGGCGTAAAAGGTTTAAGCCGGCCGCGCGCCCTACCGTTCGTCGGCCCATGACTTCCGGGGGGTTGACTACAGGTGTCGTCATGGCAACAGTAGCGACACGTGTAGTCAAGGGAGTGTTGTCATGCGTGGCAAGACCATCGGGGACCAGGAACTGGCCCTGCTGCAGTATGTGGATGAGCAGGCGCCGGCCAGCGTCGGCGAGGTCGCCAGCGGCTATGGCGAACCGCGCGGACTGGCCCGCTCCACGGTGTTGACGATGATGGAGCGCCTGCGCGCCAAGGGTTACCTGCAGCGCCGGCAGCAGCAGGGCGTCTACCGTTACCAGCCCACCCGCGGCCCGGAGAGCGTGTTGCAGGGCGCCATCGCCCAGTTCGTCGACAACACCCTGCAGGGCTCGGTCTCGCCGTTCGTGGCGTACCTGTCGCAGCGGCAGAAGGTCAGCGACAACGAACTGGCCGAACTGGAAGCGCTGGTGGCCGAACTGCAATCGCGTCGCCAGGAGGATTGAGCCATGGATACCTCGATGTTGATTCCGATGCTGGAGCGGCTGGGCTGGACCAGCCTGCAGACCGTGCTGCTGGTGGCGCTGGTGTACCTGCTGTGCCGCGCGTTGCCGACACTGTCGGCGGCCACCCGTTGCCGCTTGTGGTGGCTGGTATCGCTGCAGGCCGTGGTCGGCCTGTTGTGGAGCCAACCGCTGCAGCTGGCCTGGCTGCCCGCACCCGATGCGGTGGCAGTGACGACCGTGGATCTTGCCGCGGACGCGATGTATACGATCGCACCCGAGGCATCTGCGCACCTGCTGGCGAACACGCCGATGGGCGATGTCGGCAGCACGCCGGTGGCCTGGTGGGCATTGGCACTGGCCGCGCTGTGGATGTCCGGCGTACTGCTGATGGCGTTGCGGACCTTCGGCGAATGGCGCCGTTGCCGTGCGCTGCTGGCTGCGTCGTATCCGTGCGAGGACCAGGCGCTGGTGCAGGCGCTGCAGCTGGCCTCGGATGCGCACGGTCTGCGCAGCGCACCGCGCCTGTGGATGAGCGACCAGGTCGACGCGCCGCAGCTGGTCGGGCCGTTCCGTCCGGTGCTGCTGCTGCCGGCGGGAATGAACGCGCTGCAGGGCGACGCGCTGGACCTCGCGCTGACCCACGAACTTCAACATCTGCAACGGCGTGACCTGCAGTGGGGATTGCTGCCGGCCCTGGCCCAGCACCTGTTCTTCTTCAATCCTCTGCTGCGCCTGGCCGTGCGCGAATACGCCCAGGCCCGCGAGGAAGCGGTGGATGCGGCCGTGGTCGGCCAACATGGCGCCAGCCGCCATGCCTATGGCCGCCTGTTGCTGCAGCTGGGTGTGGCGCCGCAGCCGCACCTCGGCGTGGCCAGCGCAGCGCCCAGCACCACCAGTCTCAAGCGCCGCCTGCTCTCGCTGCAGTCGCACCGGGCGTGCCCACGCCTGCTGGCCGTTGGCTTGACTTTGGTGGTGTTGGCGGTGGGTGTGGCGCCGATGCGCCTGGTGGCCGCGCCGGTCCCGCCCGCGCCGCCGGCACCGCCGCGCGCTGTGCCTGCGCCGCCGCCGCCCGCAGCACCAGCAGCTCCCGCAGCTCCCGCAGCGCCGCCTGCCGCGGCGGTACCTGCAGAGCCGACCGACTGGGCCGAGGCGGCAGACCCCGCCGAGGCCGAGGTGGAGGAACCTGCCGAGCCGGCCGGCCCTGAGGAGACTGCTGACCTCAACGTGGATGTGGACGCGGCAGTGACCATCGTCACCCATGGCCAGCTCGATCTCGGCACGCCACCGCAGCAGGCCTTCGTGCTGGTCGATCATGGCCAGGCGTTCGCCAATGCCGGCATGGACGATGTGATGCAGGCGCGCAGCCGGATTGGCGACGGCCCGGCGCTGTGGTTCCGTCAAGGCGACAAGCGTTACGTCGTGCGCGATCCGATGCTGATCCAGTCGTTGCAGCGTGCCTATGCCGGCGCCGCCGATCTGGGCCGCCAGCAGAGTGAACTGGGACGTCAGCAGAGTGCGTTGGGTCGCCAGCAGGGCCAGCTCGGCCGCGAGCAGGGCGAGCTTGGCAGGCTGCAGGGTGCAGAGGCACGTGAGATCGCCCTTGCCGCCGCACGGGCTGCACGCAGTGCGATCAACAATCGCGACATCAACCGTGAAGCAGCAGCCGAAGCAGCGCGGGCCACCCGTGGCGCGGTGGACGATGCGAAGACTGCGCGGCAGGCTGCGGCTGAAGCACAGCAGGCGTCACAGGTTGCCCGCAACCAGGCGCTGCAGTCCGAGCGCAGCCGCGAAATGAGCCGTCTCGCCAGCCAGCAGGCTGCGCTGGGAAGCCAGCAGGCCGCGCTGGGCAGCAAGCAGGCGGCACTGGGCGAGCGTCAGGCGCGGCTGCAGGTGCAGGCCGCGAAGCAGGCAGAGCAGGTAATCGCCCGTGCGCTGGCCAGCGGCAAGGCCGAGCGGCTCTGAACCGGTAGTGCCGGCCGCTGGCCGGCAATGTGGGGGTGCCGGCCTGCGGCCGGCACTACCCCGGGACGATCAACCGCAGCTGGCGCGCTCGATGCGGTTCTGCGCATCCACCTGCACGGTCACGCGGTCCTGGCGGAAATCCATGGTCACCGCCATGCCGGGTTTGACCACGCGTGCATTGCGCGCGCCGCTGTCGGCCACCAGCTTCTTGATCGTCGCTTCGTCGGCGACCTTGCCGGTGAAGCTCTCCAGCTTTTCAGGATTGCACTCCTGCGGGCCGTCCGACACCTTGGCCGGCAGGCTGCCGACCTCGGCGGAGGTGTTGCCACCGGCGTGGCTGCAGGCCGCCAGCGGCAGGATGGCCGCAAGCAGCAACAGGGAGGATCGACGCATGGCAGAGCTCCTGGGTAGTGTTCAGTAGCGGCAGTGTCGCCGGCACGTGTGTCAGCGATGTCAACGCGGCCTGAATCCGTCTTCCCCGATCATCCGCTTACCAACGCCAGCGTCTCCCGTTCGCGCTGCTCTTCCCGCACCAGCCGCTGCAGCAGCAGCGCCAGGGTCACCACGTCCTGGTGGTTGTGGTCGGCCACCCGGCGCAGATTCACCGCATCGCCGCCGCGCAGGAAACGCAGCCATGCAGCAGGGGCTTCCGAGCCGGGCAGATCATCCTCGCGCACCACACGCAGCAGTTGCCGCTCGATGGTGGACAGCTTGCAGTTTTCCCACGTGCCGCGATAACGGCGGCGGGTGGGATACAGCAGGTCGACGTGATCCAACGCGGTGATGGGATCGGCCTGGCGGGCCAGCCGATAACGCGTCTTCAGCAGCGGTGCGTCGTAGCTGCGGCCGTTGTAGCTGCAGAACACGGTATGCGGCTGCAGCCAGCGGGCGAAGGTGGTCAGCATGGCTTCTTCAGCGGCCATCGTGGAGATCAGCAACTGGCGGATGCGCAGGCCTTCGCCGCGCTGTGGGCACACGTGCCAGTCGGCGGCGCCGATCATGAAGGCACGGGTGCCGGTGCCGCCGGCCAGGCCGGTGGTCTCGGTATCGAAGAACAGCAGGTCGCGTGCGGCCACGTGCTGGTCTTCGCGCTTGGCGAAGGCCAGCGACAGCGGTGCGGTGGGAATGGCCTGCGGCTGCAGTGACTCGATCAGGAACAGGCCCGGCGCGATCTCTTCGCCGGGCAGCTGGCGGTCCTGTGCGCTGGCGCGCACCGGCGCCGGGCCACCACGCGAGCGCATGCCGAGCAGGCGATGCAGGCCGCCGACCTCGGGCCGTCGCAGTGTTGCCGGGGCGGGTGCGGAGGTGGCCGCGCCGGTCGGCTTGTGGCGGATCTCCTGTTCCACCCAGGCAAACACCGAACGTTCGGCCGGTGGCTGCCGCGCATCGTTGGCGGCCACCGGTGCCGGTGGCGTGTCCTGCGCCGGCGCGGCAGGTGCGGCCGCTTTCGGGTCACCGGCCTGCTTCCGCAGCAGGCGCAGCTTGTCCAGACTCAGGCTCACGGGGCGAAAAGCTCCACCGGGTCACGCGTGCTCACCACCACGTCGGCGACGTGCTGACAGGCTTCGGCATCGAACAGGTCGAGCACGCGCAGCGCCAACGCACGCGGTGAGGTTTCATCCTGTTCCTGCGCGGCCAGCACCGGGCCGACGCAGGCCGGGCACCCCGCCCTGCAGTCGCAGCGCTGAACCAGCTCGCGCGCGCGCTGTACCAGCTCGGCCTGGCGCTGCCACAGCGGCTCGCTCAGACCGACGCCACCGGGGAAGTTGTCGTACAGGTACACGGTCGGCACGAATTCCTGCAGCAGTTCCACCGCACCCGGCTCGCCATCGCTGCCACGCAGCTGGCCGCGCCCGCTCTGGTCGGCAATCGCGATCCAGGTGCCATCGCCGTTGCCCACCGACTTCTGCAGGTCGCGTGCATCGGCCATCACCGCCACCGTGGCGACGATGTGCAGCGCATAGGCGGCGCCGAGGAACCCATCCAGCGCATCCTGCTTGCTGGCGAAGGCGCGCAGCAGCAGTGCCTGCGGCAGCTGCCACCACACCGCGGTGGTGTGCAGTTCCTGGTCGGGCAGGTTGACCGGGCCGTAGCCGATGTTCTCGTGGGTGTAGTAACGGATCTTCTTGTAGCCGGCCACGCGGCGCACCACATGCACTTCGCCATGGTGCGAATCACCACGGCCGGCCACGCCGCCGTCGAAGCGGTCCAGTACCTTGAGCTTGGTGAAATCGATGCTGTCGGTGTAGTAGTCCACGTGGGTGCGGGTGACATAGGCCTTGCGGCCTTCCCAGTCCAGCGTTTCCACCTGGTAGGGCGTGGACTGCACCATGTGGATGGCGCCTTCGTACAGGGTGAGCGCGGCAGCCGAATAGTCGACCTCGGCGATGATCTGCTGGCGGCCATCGCTGCGGTCGACCACCACGAAGTTGCCATCGGCCACTGCACGCAGGCTGACCGCGTTGGCCGGGTAACTGTCAGCGATCCATTCCCAGCGCTCGCCTTCGCGGTGGATCACCTCGGTTTCGGCCAGTGCTTCCAGGAACACTTCCGGGTCGATCGGGCCGAAGCCATCGCCGACCCGGAACGGCAGTTCGAATGCCGCGCAGCGGATGTGATCGAACAGGATCAACGGCTGGTCGGGCGCGATGCGCGCGTGTTCCGGCGACGCCTCGGCGAAGAAGTCGGGGTGGCGCACCACGTACTGGTCCAGCGGCTGCGAGCTGGCCACCATCACCCCGAGTGCGGGCTGCTGGCGGCGACCGGCGCGGCCGAAGCGCTGCCAGGTGGCGGCCACGCTGCCCGGATAACCGTTGAGGATGACCACGTCCAGGCTGCCGATGTCCACGCCCAGCTCCAGCGCCGAGGTGCTGACGATGCCGTCGATGTTGCCGGCACGCATCGCACGCTCGGTCTCGCGGCGCTCGGTGGGCAGGTAGCCGCCGCGGTACGCGCGGATGCGCGGTGGCTTGCGCGGGTCGTGGTCGAAGATGTCTTTCAGGTACTTGGTCAGCACCTCGACCATCAGCCGGGTCTGCGCGAACACCAGGGTCTTCAGCCCGGATTTGATCGCGATGCGGGCGATGCGGTTGCTCTGCGAACGCGCCGAGGCGCGCAGGCCCAGGTCCGGGTTGATCACCGGCGGGTTCCACAGCAGCACCTGCTTCGGCCCGCTGGGCGCGCCGGATTCGGTGATGGCGGTGACCGGCGCTTCGATCAGTGCCTCGGCATGCGCCTGCGGGTTGCCGATGGTGGCCGAGCACAGGATGAACTGCGGTTGCACCCCGTAGAACGCGCAGATGCGCTTGAGCCGGCGCAGCACGTTGGTGACGTGGCTGCCGAACACGCCGCGATAGGTGTGCACTTCGTCGATGACGATGTAACGCAGGTTCTCGAAGAACTGCGCCCACTTGGTGTGATGCGGCAGGATTGCCTGATGCAGCATGTCCGGGTTGGAGACCACGATGTCGCCATGCAGGCGGATCGCCTGCCGTGCGTCGCCGGGGGTGTCGCCGTCGAAGGTGAAGGCCTTCACCCCGAGGTCGCCGGCGCGGTTGAGCTCCAGCAGTTCGGCCACCTGGTCCTGCGCCAGTGCCTTGGTCGGGAACAGGTACAGCGCCTTGGCCTTGTCCTGCATGGCGGCGCTGACCACCGGCAGGGTGTAGCACAGCGACTTGCCGCTGGCGGTGGGGGTGACGATGGCCACGTGCTCGCCACGCTGGCTGGCCTCCCAGGCCTCGGCCTGGTGGCTGTACAGCTGCTCGATGCCACGTGCCTTCAGTGCCGCAGCCAGGGCCGGTGGCACGGAATCGGGAATCGGCGCATAGCGGCCTTCGCGGCCGGGAATGGCGAAACTGCCGGTGATGCGGTCCTGGTAGCGGCGCTGCAGGCGTGCACTGAGCAGGGCGCCATCGCGGGCGGGCAGGCCGTCGCGGGTGGCGAGCTGCTGCTCCGCATCGGCGGTGCGCTTGGCGAGTTCGTAGGCCATGGGAAGAGGAGTTTCAGGGGATCACATGGCACCACAGATGGGTCTCAGCATGTGAGACAACGCGACGGAATGGCGTGAATCATTCAGTGCCGGGGGCAGGGCGCGCCTCGAACGCGACACGACGCGCGGCAGTGCGGCTGACGGACCGACGAACGCACACGACGAGCATCAGCGCGTGCCAGCCCGCCGCCAACAGCGCGAACATCTGCCAGTGGAGTACGCCCGGCCAGCCCAGATCCAGCCGCTGCGACAGGGGCGCCCAGAGGGCGCCAAGCACCAGCAGAAGCAGCAGCATGATGAGCCAGGCCAGATACCGGAATCCCCCGCTGGACGGGTAGCGCAGCCGGTCGCTGGCCAGGCACCATCCTGGCCCTGCAGCCAGCACCTTGCCATCAACGGCGCGTACATCCAGGCGCATCGAGCGGCCGGTGGAGAATGCCGCGACGTTCACCCACTCCCATGGAAGCTGCACGCGCAGGTCGTTGCCCAGCAGCCACGCCTGCGATGTCTGTGCGCTCCGCTGGTAAGCGCGCAGGCGCCCCTGTACCTGCAGCACGCGCTGTGCCGTCGCCGGGCCCCTGCGGCGCGGTCGACCCAGCCAGATCGCCAGGCCGGCGATGGCGAGCAGGGGCACTCCTGACAGGTAGCTGACGCCACGCGGCAACGGCATGCAGAGCAGGCCGGACGAATCGGCAGCGGCCCATAGCGCCAGCACCGCGACCAACAGCGCGGACGGGCGCAACCCGGGTCCGCGTCGCATCGCGATTTCTTCCGGTGTCTCCAGACGCTCGCCCCGGATCAGGCTGGCGGCTGCAACCGGTCGCATTGCGGTGACAGGGAATCCATTGAGACGCACCACAACGGCCCAGCGTTCGCCCAGCACCACTTCGGCGTCATTGTCCGCAGCAAGGTGTGGGCAGGCCTGCCGCGGCAGCAGCACGGGAATGCCGCCCAGCAGGCCGTCGCAGACCGGGTAGTGGCGGCTGACGGCGCCTCCGGTGAACGTTCCGCGAAGTACCTGCACCTGGTCGCCATGGACGCAGCCGGTCAGTGCCCGCACCGTTGCCAGCGCCGCGTGTTCATCGGCCTCCAGCGTGCGCAGCGCGCTGCCTCGGCGCAGCGAGGCCAAACCGTTGCGGACGCGGGACGTCCATTCGGCAACGGCGGCAACGATCATCGCCAGCAGCAATGCGAGTACGACCAGCAGCGCAGCCCGGGACATCAGCAGCCGAACCGCTGCAGCGACATGGAGGTGGAGGGCGGTGCCATGGTCGACAGGGGTATCGGGAAACACCGCAGCTTGTCGGCCCAGCGTCCAGATGGGAATGACGATTGTTGCAAACGTCGGCGCAGCGGTCGGGTGCGGCGATGCGGGACACTCCCTGAACGCTCACGTGGTTGCCAACGAAATCTGAAGCCTGCATCCGTATCCTTGGGCGCTGGACGCAACCAACAGGGTGGATGGCTGTGGCACGACGTGGAACGCAGGGAGCACTTCTGGCCGGCATGCTGCTGGCCGGCATCGCGCAGGCGCAGCAGGCCGCGCCGGTGGCGGTGCCTGATCCTGCACCTGTTCCCCCTGCAGATGCACCGGCGGCAACCACCGCGCCGGTTTCCACCACCCTGCCGCAGGACACCGTCACCACGCTGGGTGAAGTGCGTGCGCTCAAGCCCGAAGAGGACCAGCCGCTGGACCTGTACCGCTTCAAGAACCCGCTGAAGGCCGAGAACAACCGCTTCAGCCGCAACTGGAGCGAGCCGCCGTCGCCCGAACAGGTCAGCATGGCCGGTGGCTACATCATGATGGGCGTGGTCAAGGGCGTGATGGCCGCAGGCAGGGGTTTGAACAAGCTCACCGGTGGCCCGGACCAGATCCAGTCGGCCATCGCCCGGCCGCCACCGGAACTGAGCGCCGAGCAGCAACGGCGCGCGCTGCAGTTCTGCGCGCAGCAGGATGGTTGCGGGGCACCGCCGGAGAAGTAGGCGTTATCCTGCGGGCCTTCCTTTCGAGGCTGCCTGGATGCTGCTGCGTTCCCTGTTCCTGCTTGCCACGCTGAGCCCGCTCACCGCATCCGCCAGCGAACTGACCGATGGCGGTTCCTGCCGTAATGGCGCGTTTCCCTCGGAGCAATCGGGCTTTGCCCTGGCCAAGGTGGTCGGCACGTCGCGCCTCTACCTGCTCGGCGACATGGATGGCTGCCCCGCGAAGGGCGAACCCGCCTGCCGCCAGCGCAGCTACGTGGTGAGCGGCGATACGGTGGTGACCGGGCGCGATCTTGGCGGCTACCGCTGCGCGTTCTTCCCGAACAAGGTGGGTGGCAGCGCAGGCTGGGTGGATCGCAGCAAGCTGCAGGCGTTGCCGGTGCCCGCGCCTACGCTGCAGGCCTGGTCGGGAGACTGGAAGGACAGTGACAACGGCCTGCGGATCCGCGTGCGCGACGGCCAGCTGCACGTGCAAGGCGATGCCTACTGGCCCTCGGCCAACCCGACGCCGGCCGAACGCCCGGGTGGCCCGAACATCGGCGCGGTGAGCGCGCAGGCGGTGCCGCGTGGTGCCCAGGTCGACTTCGTGGAGGACACCTGCACGGTGCACGCGCAGCTGCTGGGGGACGTGCTGATCGTGGCCGACAACAGCGAGTGCGGCGGCATGAACGTGCGCTTCAATGGTGTGTACCGGCGCGCGGGGAAACGTTGAGCGGCGCGTTCCGTTGATTCACGCATGGAGTCAGTAGATCCACGCCATGCGTGGATGGTGTTTGCGTTCCAATCAGCGTCGCCGCTCAAGCCACCACAGCAGCGATGCGCACAGCACGAACGCCAACCACCACGGCCAGCGCGACCCCGGCACGCGCTGGTCCGCTTGCGCGGTAGCCGGTGCGGATGTAGCCAGCCGCTGCGTGGTGGCATCGATCATCGCCTGCCGGTGCAGCGCCGGGGCCTGCTTCGGATCGAACACGTAGCGCCAGTGCGTGCGGTCGCCGTGCTGCAGACGCTGCCAACCGGCCTGGCGCGGCCACCAGCCCGCGCATCGCGCTGTGCCGGTACCTCTGTCGACGATCAGCGGCACGCCCTTGCCGTGGGTGTCGAAGGCCTGCAGCGGTGCCTGCACGCCACACAGCGACTGGCGTTCGCCGGCCCAGGCCAGTGCCTGGGGCGACCATGGGCCTTCGCTACCGGGCTGCGCGCGTGCCAGGGTGGCAAACACTGAGCTCCACAACTCGCCGTGGCGATCCTCGCGGCCGGCCAGTACCCAGCGCCAGCTGTCAGTGATCGGCAGCACGCCGATGCGACCCTTGCCGACGGCGCGCCAACCGCCGATGGGCTTGCCATCGCGATCCTGCAGCAGGGCGCGGCTGGCGACAGCCTGCAGCGCCAGGTACTCCAGCGCCGGCAGCGCCGCTGCATGGGACGCGCGGTCGGCATCTTCGCCATCACCGGTGGGCAGGGTGCCGGCGGCAAGGGGCCCGCGACGTGCCTGCAGCATCGTGGCGTCACCCTCGGCGGGCATCGCCCTGATCTGGCTGCTGGCATCGCCCTGCAAGGGCAGGCCGAGCTCGCGCAGGCGTTGCCGTGCGCTGGCCGATGGCGCGCCGGTACTGCGTACCAGCAGGCCCAGGCCGTCGCGCAGGGCCTGGTGCACGGCCGCCATCTGACCGGCGCCGAGTGCGGCCAGGCTGCGTTCGTCGAGCAGCAGCAGGTCGCTGCGCGCCAGCGTGGCCGCGTCCAACGCCACGTTGCCGTCGCCCAGGCTGAGGCCCGCACCGGTCTCGGCCTGCAGCTGCACGCGGATGCCGGCATCGGTGGCCCAACGACGCAGGTACTTCAGCTCGGCGCCCGGTGCAGCAGAGCGCACCAGCAGGCGCAGCGGAGCGGCGGCCAGCGTCTGCTGCGGCACCGGCACGCTGTCGGCAACATGGCCATGCGCATCCAGCAGGCGCAGCTGGAACACGCTACGGCCTTCGGCGCGGGCGATGCCGCTGAGCTGCACACGGCCATCGGCTGCCAGCGGTGCACGATCGACCACCGCGCCGGCCGGATCCAGCAGCTCGGCCTGCGCACGTTCCACGCCGCGTGCCTGTGCGTGCACATCGAAGCGCGCACCGGGAGCTGCGTCTGCAGGCGGCTGCAGAGCGATCCACCCATTGGCTGCAGGCGCTGCCTGCCAGCGCGTATCGGTGGGCAGTGCGGCATCGCGATCACGCGCGGCCAGGCCGGCACCGACCAGGGTCACCGTAGAGGACGGATAACGGCGCAATGCGGTGGCCAGGTCCGGAACGCGCGCTGCATCGGCCACGTCCGTTGCTTCCGGCAGCAGCACCCGGGTGGCGCCGGCCGGCAGTGCACCCGCCTTGTCGGCCTCGGCGCCGATCACCACCAGACCGGTCAGGGGGACGCGTTGTGATGGCGGCAGCAGGCAGACGTACAGCAGCGCAGCGGCGGCGGCCTGCAGCGTGAGTACGGCGATCAGATGGCCGCGACCGCGCGTTGGCGAGCGCAGCTGGCGCGCACTGGCGACGAGCACGATCAGCCCCAGCACGAGCGCGATCCACACGTTCATTGCCGATGTGCTCATGGCTGCGCCTCCAGCGCGTCGAGATAGCGCTGCCCCATGGCATCGGCTGCACTGCGTCGCATCACCTGCGGCAGTGGCCGCTGCAGTGCGCGCCACAGCTGCGCACGCAGGCGCTGCCGGCACTCGGTGCAGCCGGGTTCGATGCGCAGTTGCTCGATGGCGGCAGCCAGGTCCAGTGCGTCCGGCAGGAAGGCGCTGTTGCGCTGCTGCCAGGCGGCCAGCATGTCCAGGTCCGGCGTACCGTCCTCGTCGCCCAATCGCTGCCAGGCCTCGACGACGGCCGGGTCAGGGGGCGTGCGCGCGGCCAGCGGCAGCTCGCGGCTGGCCAGCCCGGCACGATCGCCGCTCAGGCGTCGGCCCTCGTCGATCGGCGGCAGCTCCGGGCCGACGCGGGCCAGGTAGATGCGCTCGGCCTGCTGCACCTGCTTGATGAATGCCAGCGCTTTGTAGGCAAACGGCAGGGCCTGCTCGGGGCGCCCCTGGCGCAGCTCGCCTTCGGCCGACCACATCTGGTCCAGTGCCGCCTTCAGTGTGGCGCGCGTCTGCGGGTCAAGCAGCGTCGCCGCCTCGGCGTGGTCGTGGGTATGCCCGTACTCGGACAGCACGTCGGTGGCACTGCCGAACACCGGCGGCGTGTCGTTGCCGTTGGCTGCGCCGCCGTGGTCGTGGCCGTGCTCGTCGTGTGCGCCTGCCTGCGCCTCGTGATCGTGCTCATGATCGTCATCGTGCGCGTCGGCCGCGGGTGTATCGCTGGTGGGCAGGTCGCTGATCGGCGGCGGCTTCGGCGCGCCCTCGCTTTCCTCGCCCAGGAACTGGCCGTAGCGCAGGCGCAGGATGCGCTGGTCGACGCCGATGGCATCGCTGCGCTTGATGAAGGTATCGGCGGCGACGGCCCGGCGTTCGCGGATCAACGCCTCGGCATCGATGATGATCTGCCGCTGGCTGCGGAAGTACGCGGGCAGGGTCTTCTTGATGCGGCCTTCCATTTCGGCGCCAAGCACCGCCTCGGTGCTGGGCAGGCGCAGGATCACGCTGCTGCTGCGGCCGAGCTGTGCAGTCGGCGCGTGGTTGTCGCGCACTTCCAGCTGGGCGATCACATCGTTGCCGGGCTGTGCGCCCAGGGCGGCCAGATCAAGGGTGTGGGCAAAGCGCCGTGCTGTCGCCTCGCCGCTGCCGTTGAGGGTCACGCTGCGCCGGACGAAGGTGATGTTCTCGCCGCTGCCCTGGGTGGTGGTGATCGACAGCGTCGCCTGCGGGAGGACGCCATGATCGTCGCTGGCCTCGAAGCGTAGCGTCCACTGCCGCTGCCCCGGGGTGCCCAGCACCAGGCTGGCAGCAGGGTCGATCACGCGCACCGTGGGCGCACGGTCGGTGACCACGTCGAGCCGATGCAGGCGGGTGTCGGCCAGCGCCGGTTCGCTGACCACGCGATACAGCACCGGGGTGCGCGCCACGTCCTGCGCCTGCCATTCACCGTCGTGCTCGCGCAGTGGCAGGCGACGGCCATCGTGAAACTGCAGCCAGGCCTTGCTGGGGGCGTGGTCAAAGCGCAGCGACCAGGACAGGCGACTGTCGGCGGCAACCTTCGCGTCGAGCGCGTTCTGCGTACGCGTGGGTTGGCCGGTGTAGGCCGGTGCATCGATGCGCAGGCGGGTGGACTGCAGGCGCAGTGGACCGGCCTTGGCGCTGCTTTGCGGCGTCGCAAGGGCGGCAGTGCGCGGTGCCGTGTTGTGCGGCCAACCCAGCGCCAGCACAGCGACGGCGATGCCGCCGATCCAGCACAGCGCCACTGCCCTGCGCGGCCAACGTGGTCGCAGCTCGGGGAGGTTGCGTTCAAACGCCGCCAGCACGTGCGTGCGCTGGCGTTGCTGTAGTGGATTGAGCATGCCGGCGTCGGCGAACAGCAGGTCGGCGCTGTCCTCGCTGGCACCACTGGCATCCAGCCTGCGCTGCAGCCAGCGTCGGTCCAGCTGCCGGACGCGCGTGGTTGCCACGGCCGCAATGATGAGCAGGGCCACGGTCGCGACGACGCAGGCGATATCGAAACCGGACAGGCGCAACGCCAGTGCCGTTGCCGCCAACGCCCATGGCAGGCCCAGCAGCAGAGTGACCGCGGCGCGGCGCCGGCGTACGCGCTGCCATGCCTGTTGCAGCGTCTTCATGGTGCAGCCCTGCGTCGCGCGCTGCTCGCCATCCAGCGCTCAAGCGCGAACAGCAGCACGATCATCAACAGCAGCCAGGAGGTCGGTTCACGCAGGGGTGGCGTTGCGGGGGGCAATGTCGCGCGACGTGGCGCCTGATCCTGCGCATCGCCCAGGTGCGGAGTTGATGGCGTTTGCAGGACCTGAAGGAGATCGCGCGGCAGGCCGTCATCGCGAAGTGCACTGTTGCGGGCCACGTTCCATTCGCCGGACAGATGCAGCAGGCGGCCCTGGCCGATGCGCTGCTGCCATAGCAGCGGTGCATTGTCTTCATCACGCAGCAGGACGGCCGCACCCGCTGGCGGCTTGGCGGCGGTCAGCACCGTGCCACCCTGCTGCAGCCAGCTCTGCCAGGTGCCAGGCAGTGCATCGCTACCGGTCCATACGCCGATCTCGCCCAGAGCAGGCAAGGCGAGATCGGCCAGGGGAGCTGCCAGCGGTTGCGTGCTCCATGCGCGCTGCAACGCGCCCAGCCATTGCTGCGCTGCCGCCGGTGCATCGCTGCGCGTACGCAGGCGTGGCGCTATGGAGGCGTGTGCTGGTGCGGTGGCGGTCAGCGTGTGCGGCTGCCACTGCACCTCGTGCGACAACTGCAGGCGGGCGCCATCAAGGCCGGGCAAGAGATCGGGTACGTGTACGGTCAGCGCGGTGCCGGCCGGCAGCTGCGCATCCAGCTCGCGCAGCAGGCTGGGCAGGGAAGCGGCGTCCATCGGTGTGGGCTGGTCGATGGGCGGGAAGCCCGGCGCCAGCCAATGCCAGTTGCGTGCATCGGCGTTGCCACGCAGTGTGGTCACGTCCAGGCCCGGTGCCACCACCGTCCACGCCGCTGGCACCGGTGCAGGACCGGTCAGCGCTGGGCGCGCCAGCAGCAGGGCCAATGCGGCCAGCAACAGCAGGCGCACCAGCAACAGCGGCCGATCATCGAAGCGGATGCGCTGGCGCGGTCGTACCTGGGCGCGCAGCCAGCGCAGCGCAGCGAAATCCAACGGCGTATAGGGATGACGACGGGCGAGGTGGATCAGCAGTGGCAACAGCCATGCAGCCAGCGCCGCCAGCCCCAGCGGAAACAGCAGGCTCATGCGCCGCCCCTGCGGCCGAACAGCGCCTGCAGCGGCTGGTCCAGCGGCTGGTCGAGCCAACCGGTGGCGATGGCGATGCCACTGGATTGCAACCGCGACTGCAGCGCGGCATGGGCCTCGGCGAAGCGCTGCAGGTAGTCGGCGCGGATCGCGGCGCCATCGCCCAGCAGTTCCTCGCCCGTTTCCGGATCGCGGAAGCGGTGACCAGCATCGAAGGGGAAATCGCGTTCGTCGGCGGTCAGCACCTGCAGCAGCATCACCTCCCGGCGCGCGCTGGACAGCTGCTCCAGCAGCACGATGCCCGCGTCATCGAAGCCATCGCCGATGGCCAGCAGCAGATCGCCAGGGCGCACGCGTTCCCACAACGGTCGCAGGCGCTCGGCGCCCGGCCATCCGCCACGCGCCTGCAGGGCATGCAGTTGCAGGTGCACGCGGTCGCGCTGGCGCGCGCCATGCGCCGCCGGTACCAGTTGCAGGCCTTCGCCATCGATGGCCAGCAGGCCGAAGCGATCACCCTGCTGCAGTGCCAGCTCGACCACGCAGGCTGCCAGTTGCCGCATGTGATCCAGGCGGCTGCGTCCAGGTGCCGCGCGGTCGGCCTGGCCCGCCGAGGCGGTGGTATCGAGCAGCAACCAGACAGTGATCGGGCTTTCGCGCTCGGATTCGCGCACGAAGAAGCGGTCCGAGCGTGCGTACAGCTTCCAGTCGATCTGGCGTAGTTCGTCACCGGGTTCGTAGGCGCGGTACTGGGCGAACTCCAGGCCGGCACCGCGGCTGCGGCTGGCATGTTGACCGATGCCGCTTGCGCCGCTGGCCAGGCGTGGCCACAGCCGCAGCGCACGCAGTCGCGCACGCAGGTCGGGTGGCAGCAGCAGCGGTGTGCCTGCGGTCACCAGTGGATCAACCCGGGAATGGAACGGCCTGCAGCAGTGCGGCGACCACATCGTCCGCCCGCTTCTGCTCGGCCTCGGCGGCGAAGGACAGCAGCAGGCGATGACGCATCACCGGTGCGGCCAGCGCCTGCACATCCTCGCGGGTGGCGGCGAAACGTCCCTGCAGCAGTGCGCGCGCCTTGGCGGCCAGCACCAGCGACTGCCCGGCACGCGGGCCCGCACCCCATTTCACCCACTGGTTGATCGCCGCCGGTGCGCCCTCGCCGGGACGGCTGGCGCGCACCAGGCGGGTGATCCAGGCCAGCACGTCGGGGCTGACATGCACCTGGCGCACCGCCGCCTGCAGCGCGATCACCGCTTCGGCATCCATCACCTTGGGCACGCTTCCAGTGGCGTTACCGGTGGTCTGTTCCAGGATCTGCCGCTCTTCTTCCTCGCTGGGGTAATCAACCAGCACATGCAGCAGGAAGCGGTCCAGCTGTGCTTCCGGCAATGGATAGGTACCGGCCTGTTCGATCGGATTCTGCGTAGCCAGCACGAAGAACGGTGCCGGCAGCGTGTAGGTGGTGCCGGCGTAGCTGACCGTGCGTTCCTGCATCGCTTCCAGCAGCGCGGCCTGGGTCTTGGGCGGGGTGCGGTTGAGCTCGTCGGCCAGCAGCAGGTTGGTGAAGATCGGGCCCTGCTGGAAGCGGAAATGGCGATGGCCGGTACCGTGGTCTTCTTCCAGCAGTTCGGTGCCGAGGATGTCGCTGGGCATCAGGTCCGGGGTGAACTGCACGCGCCGGAACTGCAGTTCCAGTGCCTGCCCCAGCGAGCGTACCAGCAGGGTCTTGCCCAGCCCCGGCGCGCCTTCCAGCAGGCAGTGGCCACCGGCCAGCAGGCCGATCAGCAGCTGCTCGACCACGGTGTGCTGGCCGACCACGGCGTGGGCGAGCGCAGCGCGCAGATCGTGCAGGCGCGGCAGCAGGGAATCGAGGTCGGGGGAGGTCATGGGCGTGGTCCGTTCAATTGTTCAATGCGTACATCACGATGTTGACGCCGAAGCGGGTGTTGTCTTCGGCCAGGAAACGCTTGTTGCGCCAGTCGTAGTCCCACTCGCAGCCGTAGTCCTTGTTGCTGTAGAGCACGCCCAGCCGGCCATCGACGTCGATGCCTTTCAGATAGTCGTGCACCAGGTCATCGCCCCAGCCGTTGAGCTCGAAGCTGGTTGCGGGTGGGCCGTCGGGGAAGCGGAAGAAGCTGCGGTACAGCGCGTGGCTGTTGGGCAGCTTCTGCAGCGCCTTCGGCCCGAACAGCCGGCCCATCTGCGCTTCGAACGAGGTGGCGAACAGGCCGTCGATATCGTGGTTGCAGTCGTCGACGAAAACAAAGCCACCATTGCGCACGTAGCGCACGAAGTTCTGCCGTTCGGCGGCGTTGAACTCGACCAGGGTGTGCCCGGCCAGGTAGCAGAACGGCGCCTCCAGCATGCGTGGGTCGGCCAGGGCCACCACGCGTTCCTGCGGGTCCACACGCAAAGAGGTGTAGTCGATCAGCGAGGTGATCAGGTTGGACGGCATGCGCGCGTCCACGTCCCAGTCGCCGGAGTCGTACTGCAGGCGGGTGAACCAGAAGTCGTAGCGCGAACTGCGCGGGCCTGCCTGCGCCCATGCCGGCAGCGCCGCCGCCGAAGCGGCAGCGGCCAACCAGCGCAGGCAGGCCCGGCGATCCATCAGACCGCGTCGGACAACGACGTAAAGGTGAAATCGCGCAGCTTCATCGGCGGAATCATCATCACGAAGCTGGATTCGTCACCGGCCACGCGCACCGGCTTGCCCAGCTCTTCGATGTTGTTGAGCATGATCACCGGCGACTCGTTGAAGCGGAAATTCTTCACCGGGTGCTTGATCTGTCCGTTCTCGATGTAGAAGGTGCCATCGCGGGTCAGACCGGTCAGCAGCACGGTCTGCGGGTCGACCATGCGGATATACCAGGTGCGGGTGACCAGGATGCCCTTCTGGGTGCCGCGCACCAGTTCGGCGGTGTTCTTCTCGCCACCACTCATCAGCAGGTTGCCGGGCGTGGCCTTGGCGGTCTTGCCCTGCTTCTGTGCCCAGAAGCGCGAATAGTCGAGGTTGGCGATCTTGCCGTTCTCGATGATGGCGATGCGCTCGCGCGGCATGCCTTCACCATCCCACGGCAGCACAGGCGCATCCGGATGCCACGGGTCGGCGTGCATGTTCACGCGCGGATCGTAGACCTGCTCGCCCAGCTTGTTGCCGCCGCCCTTCTTCGACAGGAAGCTGCGGCCTTCATCGGCCGAGCGCGCGCTGAAGAAGTTCATCATGAAGCTGATCAGGCCTGCGGCCGCCGCCGGCTCCAGGATCACCGTGTACTTGCCGGGTTCCAGTGCCTTGGCTTCCTGCGACTCGGTGGCCTTGCGCATCGCGATGCGGATGTCCTGGTCGGCCTTGAAGTCGGCCGCATCCTTCAGGTTGCGACCCACCCAGCCCGAGCCACGGCCATCTTCGGTGCGCACGGTGCAGGTGTAATCGAAGTTGGTGCTGCGCTGGTAGCCGAAGTTGCCGTTGCTGTTGGCCGTGGCGTAGAAGCCCTGGCCGTCTTCCAGGAAGCCGGCGGCGATCAGCCCGTTGCCACGGCACGGCGCGATCGAATCGGCGGCGACCTTGGCACGGAAGGCCGGATCGATGGCGGCAGTGGATTCGCTGAAGGTCGGACTGGCGCGGTAGCTCTGCTTGCCGATGGCCGGCATGAACTCCGGGTTCTCCGGGGCCAGCCGGGCCAGGTCTTCGGCGCGGCGGACCACGCGCTGCAGCGCGGCGTCGTCGAACTCGTTGATCGAAGCGGTACCCACGCGCTTGCCGAAGGCCACGGTGACGGCCAGTTCGGTGTTGTCGACGATGCCGCTGGTGGAAACATTGTTCAGGGCGAAACGGATGTTGCCGTTGATCGACCCTGCCAGTACGGCGGTGCACTCATCGGCCTTGGACAGGGCGATGACCTTGTCGAGGATGGCCTTGGCCTGGGCTTCGGTGAAGATACTCATGGTGTAAGGGCTCCTGACCGGTCAGCCGAGGCTGCGTGCGGTGTTGATGACGTTGATGCCGTTGAAGCGCGCGGTCGACGACCCGTGCGAGACCGCCGAGACCTGGCCGGGCTGGCCCTTGCCATCGAAGAACGAACCGCCCAGTCGGTAATCGCGCTCGTCGGCGACGGCGCTGCAGGCATTCCAGAACTCCGGCGTGCGGATCTGGTAGGCCACGTCTTCGAGCATGCGGGTGATCTTTCCGTTCTTGATCTCGTAGAACAGCTGGCCGCCGAACTGCGCGTTGTAGCGCTGCTGGTCGATCGAGAACGAACCGTCACCGATGATGTAGATGCCGTTCTCCACGTCCTTGATCATGTCCGACACGCTCAGCGGCGACTTGCCCGGCGCCATCGACACATTGGCCATGCGCTGGAACTGCACGCTGGACCACGAGTCGGCGTAGCAGCAACCATCGGATTCGGTCTTGCCGAGGATGTGGGCCTGGTCGCGGATGGTCTGGTAGTCCACCAGCTTGCCGTTGCTGATCAGGTCCCAGCGCTTGCACTTCACGCCTTCGTCGTCGTACGCCACCGCGCCGAGGCTGCCCGGCTGGGTCTTGTCGGCGAAGATGTTCACGTGCTCGCTGCCGTACTGGAAATGCTGCTCGCGCTTGTCCAGGGTGGCGAAGCTGGTGCCGGCATAGTTGGCTTCGTAGCCGAGCACGCGGTCCAGTTCCAGCGGGTGGCCGATCGACTCGTGGATGGTCAGCCAGGTATGCGACGGATCCAGGATCAGGTCGTACTTGCCAGGCTTCACCGACGGCGCCTTCAGCTTCTCCTGCGCCTGCTTGGCCGCCGCGATGGCATCTTCCTTCATGTCGTAGGAGGAGCCGTAGTTGACCACGCCATTGGGCGTCAGCACCTTGCCGGCAGCGGCGCCATCCAGGTACTCGTAGCCCAGCCCCATCGGTGCGGACAGGCCTTCGCGGGTGCGGAACTTGCCGCTGGCCTTGTCGATGGCGGTGATCGTCATCGGCGCCCAGATGCGGTGCACGTCCTGGTCGATGTACGAGCCGTCGGTGGACGCGAAGTACTTCTGCTCGTTCACCAGGAACAGCATCGAATTGACGAAGCTGGCGCCGGCGCCCATCGCCGCGGCGTTGACGTCCAGCAGCAGGTCGACCTTCTCCTTGATCGGCACCTCCATCGCATTCTTGCGGATCGGCGTCTTCCAGCTGACCTCGCCCACGCCCGGTGCCTTGGCCAGCTGCACCGGCGCGGTCTGCACGCCTGCGTTGGCCTTGGCGATCGCCGCCGCCTGCTGCGCGGCACGGGCCACGTCGGCAGTGCTGAGCGCATTGGTGGCGGCAAAGCCCCAGGCGCCGTTGACGATCACGCGGATGCCCACGCCGGTGGACTCGGTGTTGACCACGTTCTGCACCTTGTCTTCGCGGGTGATCACGAACTGCCGCAGGTAGCGGCCGATGCGCACGTCGCAGTAGGTGGCGCCGGCGCTGCGCGCGGCCTGCAGGGCGGCATCGGCCAGGCGCTTCTTCAGCGCAGGGTCGAGGCTGGACTGCAGTTGCTCGGCGGCGATCGCCTTGCCGAAGAACGACGGCACGATCAGGCCGCCAGCGGTAAGCCCGGTCAGGGCCAGGAAGTCACGTCTGTGCAAGGCTGCTCTCCATGAAGGACGGGTGGCTCAAGCGCCGAGACTGCGCGCGGTGTTGATGATGTTGATGCCGTTGAAACGGGTGGTGGACGAACCGTGCGAGACCGCTGAAACCTGGCCGGGCTGGCCCTTGCCGTCGAAGAACGAACCGCCGAGGCGGAAATCGCGTTCATCGCAGATGGCGGTGCAGGCATTCCAGAACTCCGGCGTGCGGATCTGGTAGGCCGCATCCTCGACCATGCCGGTGATCTTTCCGTTCTTGATCTGGTAGTACAGCTGGCCGCCGAACTGCGCGTTGTAGCGCTGCTGGTCGATGGAATAGGAGCCGCGGCCGTGGATGTAGATGCCGTTCTCGACGTCCTTGATCATGTCTTCGACGCTGAGCGGTTTCCTGCCCGGCGCCAGCGAGACATTGGCCATGCGCTGGAACTGCACGCTGGACCACGAGTCGGCATAGCTGCAGCCATGCGAGGCGTCGCGGCCGAGGATGTGCGCCTCATCGCGGGTAGCCTGGTAGTCGACCAGGATGCCGTCGCGCACCAGGTCCCAGCGCTGGGTCTTCACCCCTTCGTCGTCGTAGCCGACCGCGCCGAGGCTGCCCGGCTGGGTCTTGTCGGCGAAGAAGGTGACGATGTCGCTGCCCCAGCGGAACCCGGCATCGCGCTTGTCCAGGGTGGCGAAGCTGGTGCCGGCGTAGTTGGCTTCGTAGCCGAGCACGCGGTCCAGCTCCAGCGGATGGCCGACGTTCTCGTGGATGGTCAGGAACAGGTTGGACGGATCCAGCACCAGATCGTACTTGCCGGGCTTCACCGAGGGTGCCTTCAGCTTCTCGCGCGCCTGGCGGGCGGCGGCGATGGCGTCCTCGACCGGGTCGTAGGAATCGCGGTAGGCGGTGATGCCGCCGGGCAGCTGCACTTTGCCGCGCGCATCGCCCTCGAGGAACTCGTAGCCCATGCCCATCGGCGAGGACAGGCCGGCGCGGGTGCGGAACTTGCCACTGGCCTTGTCGATGGCGGTGGCGGTGAACGGCAGCCAGATGCGGTGGATGTCCTGGTCGATGAACGAGCCGTCGCTGGAGGCGAAGTACTTCTGTTCGTTGACCAGGAACAGGGTGGAATTGATGTAGTCGGCACCTGCATTCAGTGCGGCGGCATTGAGCGCCAGCAGCAGCTCGACCTTGTCCTGGATCGGCACTTCCATCGCATTGCGGCGGATGGGCGTCTGCCAACGCACCTCGCCAACCGACGGAGTGGGCGCCAGCTGCACCGGCCGGGTCTGGATGCTGGCATTGGCGCGGGCAATGGCCGTGGCCTGCTCGACGGCGGTGCGCACCGCCGCTTCGGTCTGCTGGTGGGTGGCGGCGAACCCCCAGGCACCGTTGACGATCACCCGCACGCCCACACCGGACGATTCGCGGTTGGTCACGTTGCCGACCTGGTGTTCGCGGGTGATCACCGACTGGTTGAGGTAGCGACCGATGCGCACGTCGCAGTAGCTGGCCTTGGCCGCGCGCGCGGCGGCAAGGGCGACCTCGGCCAGGCGTCGGCGCTTGACCGGGTCGACCGGGGCCAGCAACTGCTCGGCGGCGATCAGCCGCGAATGCGGCAGGACCAGGCCCGCCAGGCCCAGACCGGAAAATGCCAGGAACTCACGTCGTTGCACTGCGTCTCTCTCTCTCACTTCCGTGCGGCCGGCAAAGGACCGATCCGATCACGTCAACTCCCCGACTTTCGCCAGCAGCGGGCATTCGGGCAAGTGACTGCAGTCATGGTAGGGGTGGGTTCGGCAGGGCTGCGCCCTGCACCTGCAGAGGCCGAATCAACGGCAACAGCCGAAGCAACGGCAACAGCGGGCTATCCGTGGGATGGCGGGGCGGTGTGGGCTGGCAGGACACGCCGTAAACCCCCAAGCCAGCCCAGCCGCTGGCGGCTGTGCGTTCGGGCGCTTGCGAAGCAATGCTTCGCAAGCAAAGCGCCCTCACCCATGGGGGCTCGATGGCGCCATCCATGGCGCCAACGGTCCTGCCACCCCACACCGCCCCACCTCTGACAGTTCCCTGCGGCTGTTGGTAGGTGTCGACCTTGGTCGACACATCTGTCAGATATCGAAATAAATCTGGGGTCAGATCCCGTTGCGTAGCAACGGGATCTGACCCCGTGCCGTTCCGACAGATCGCGGTCAACTGTCGAAGGCGGGGTGGGTCCGGTTGAGGGGGTGTGAGCGGCATGGATGCCGCGACCAAGCCCCCATGGAAGGGTTGCGGCGTCCCCCTCAACCGGACCCACCCCGCCATCCCACAGGGAACCAGCTTTTGCTGTTGCTTCGGCTGTTGCTTCGGCCGTTGCCGTTGCCTCTGCGGGTGCAGGGCGCAGCCCTGCTCAGTAACCCCCTCGTGCACAATGAGCCCGACCCCGCCTGGACACCGTCCTGATGTCGAGCAAGCCGTATTCAGAAGCCTGCGAACGTAACCGCGAACCGATCGCCGCTGCGCTCGACCCCTGGATGGGCGACCGCCACCGGGTGCTGGAGATCGGCAGCGGCACCGGCCAGCATGCGGCCTTCTTCGCCGAGCGCTGGCCTTGGCTGCGCTGGCAGCCCAGCGACCATCCGGATCGTCTGCCCGGCATCGAGGCCTGGCGTGCGGAGGCGGCGCTGCTGAACCTGCTGCCGCCGGTGGCGCTTCAGGTCGAGCTGCCGCCGGCGACCGGCCTGAGACTGCAGGAAGGCAGCACGTTCGATGCTGCATTCACTGCCAACACCCTGCACATCATGAGCTGGGAACACGTGCAGGCCCTGTTTGCCGCACTTCCACCCCTGCTGCGCCATGGCGCGCTGCTGGCGGTGTATGGCCCCTTCAATTACGGCGGTCGTTACAGCAGCGACAGCAACGCGCAATTCGATGGCTGGCTGAAAGCGCGTGATCCGCGTAGCGGCATCCGCGATGCCGAAGCCGTGCAGGCGCTGGCGGCGGACAACGGATTCACCCGGTTGGGTGATCTGGCCATGCCGGCCAACAACCGAGTGTTGCTGTGGCGCCTGGGGTGATCAGGCGTCGGGGGCCATGCTGGAAAGGCGGATCGCTGCAGCACGCAGTCCCTTGAAAACAGGTTCGGACACGGTCGAAGGGAAGCCGCTTGGAAGCTGGCGTGTGACGTGTTCGATGGCGGGTTCCACGGAAGCGATCAACGCTTCGATCCATGGCTCTGCGCCATCGGCTACGCCACAGGCGCGTGCGGTTTCGTTCCAGTGCCGGCGTCGCACAAGATGCAGTTTTCGATGGCGGTTCTTGCCCTCTACCGCCATGGCAAGCTGCGCGTTGTGCGGATCGAGTTGATTGGGCCCCCGGCCGAGGATGGGATATACCGACAGCACGTCGTAGACAGGAGTCAGACGGAAACGCCCACCCGCGTCGATGTGGACGCTGAAGTTCTTTGCGTGGCCGTCGGTCGCGGCAAGCATCCAGAACAGGATCTGCGTCTTGAAGAAGGTTGCTCGATCCTCAGGCTGCTCGGATTGCCGAAGCAGATCCATGATGGCCACGATGCCGGGGCCGCCATCGAATTCGTACTTTTGGGCAGCGGGGAGGCCAAAGACCTGACACATATCTTCCTGCGGCAAGCGAAGCCACCACGTGCGATCCGCGGCCAGTCGCCGGTCGAAACGTTCGACGATCAGTGCAGCTTGATCTTCAAAACGCCCCATCTGCGTATCCGCGACGGGAATTCCAAAGGCTGCCAGCAGGTGCATGCACAGCCACTCGTTCTCCACGGACTGGTGCATGTCCGCACGCATGTTGCCGACGATACCCAACGGCAGCTTGAAGATGTGCGTGGACGGCGTACTTCCGGTAGGAATGCACCATTGACCATCGTGCAGCAGCAGGCCGGTCTTTTCCTGCGCTCCAGCGATGGAAATGCGGAACGCATCGTCGCTGGAAGAAGTGCCAGGCAATGCACTTGTTGTGACCTGGCGCAGGACTTCAGCGACGCCTGAGTCATTCAATGGTTCGAACGTTATCCGCTGGATGGCATCCGGTGTGCGCGAATGTGGCAACAGCTGCACCGCGCCCACACAATCCCGGCCAATGGCTTCAAGCAGATCGAACGTATTGCTGCTGCGCGTGGCGAACCGGTCGCGGATCCGGTTGCGGATGGTGACGTTATCGGGGAGAAGATTGTCGAAGTAGTCGTTGACGACCTGACCTTGATGGCTTTCACCGTCGGGCAGCAGGGGGAGCGAAAGGGACAGCGGTCGCGACTGCGTCGAACCAATCCATTGGCTGAGGTAGGAAAGGCGGGATGCCCGGTTCCGCGCATCATCCCAGAGAGCTACCTCGACACCATTCATCCAGACCCGCAACGTACCCATGGCTTACCACTCCGAAGTCGACGTGTTTTCCCGGGGACTTCGCTGCTGCAGGCTGATTTCCAGGCCCAACACGGCCCAGACTCGCATCAATCGCTCGAAGCTGGCAGACGCTGGATCGCGTTCCAATGCGCCGACTGCCTGGCGGGAGATGCCCAGTCGCTCGGCAAGCTGTGCTTGACTCAGCCCGGCCTGGCGTCTGAACGCGCGCATCAGCGGCGCAAGTTGCTGCGGTGTTCTCACCGTATGCGGCGGCCTGTCCATACCGGCAGTCCTCGGGAAAGATGACCGTACGCCATCACGTACGCAAAGGATAGGTTGCTTTACGACACGCAACCTATCTCTTTCCTGCGCCACAGGCAACCTATGGATTGCCTTCTCAAAAGGCAATCAATAGGTTTCTTTTTGTGGTGTGCTACTACGCCACCTGCACGATATGCAGCGCCTTCGGGTTGCGCCACTGCGCCAGCAGCACCGCTTCGCGGGCCTTGGCCTTTTCGAAGTGTGCTTCCTTGACGTGACCGAAGCCGCGGATGTGCTCGGGCACGCTGGCAATCTCCACCGCCAGTGCGAGGCGGTCGTCATCCAGGCCGTCCAGCAATACCTGCACGGTCGCCTCGTAATCGCCGATCAGCTTGCGCTCCATGCGGCGCTCTTCCGTGCGGCCGAACACGTCGAAGCGGCCGCCACGCAGGAACTTCAGCTTGGCCAGCAGGCCGAACGCCTTGAACATCCACGGGCCATATTCCTTCTTCAGCAACCGGCCCTGTTCGTCCTTCTTCGCGAACAGCGGCGGTGCCAGATGGAAGCGCAGCTGGTAATCGCCCTCGAACTGCTGCTGCAGGCGGCGCTGGAAATCGCCGCTGGTGTACAGGCGCGCCACTTCGTATTCGTCCTTGTAGGCCATCAGCTTGAACAGGTAGCGGGCCACGGTTTCGGTCAACGCGGTGGAGCCGCCGATACGTTCGGCTTCAGTCGCGCGCACGCGCTCGACCAGCGTGCGGTAGCGGTTGGCGTAGTCGGCATCCTGATAGTCGGTCAGGAAGGCCGAGCGGCGCTCGATCATCTCGTCCAGCGAGCGCGACAGGCGCGCATCGTCCAACGGCAGGAAGGCGACATCGCCACCGTGCGTCGGCAGCCCACGCAGCTCGCGCTCGTCACCGGTGTTGCGCGGTGCGGCGGTAGCGCCCCACTCGTTGCCTTCCCATTCGCCCGGCGGCAGTGCATGCAGCGGGCCTGGGGTATTTTCGGTGTCGGTATGGCGGTTGCGCACCACGCCTGCCGCCTGCTGCACGGCCTGCGGATCGACCGCGGCCAGGCGGCCCCAGGCAAAGGCCTGCTGGTTCATCGCCACCGCGGCGCCGTTGAGCTCGATGGCACGCATCAGCGACTCGAACGACAGCGGCACCAGGCCCTGCTGCCAGGCGTAGCCGAGGATGAACAGGTTGGCGGCGATCGCATCGCCGAGCAAGGCGGTCGCCAGCTGGGTTGCGTCCAGCAGCAGCGGCTCTTCGCCACCCAGGGCCACGCGCACGCCGGCGATGATGTCGGCGGCGGGGAACTGCATGTCGGGGCGAGTGGTGAACGTGCCCGGCATCGCTTCATAGGTGTTGAGCACCACCTGCGAACGGCCGGCACGCACCTTCGACAGTGCCCAATAATCGTTGACCACCACCATGTCGCAGCCCAGCACCAGGTCGGCTTCGCCTGCGGCGATGCGCACGGCGTGGATATCCTCGGGGCGACGGGCGATGCGGATGTGCGTGGTTACCGCGCCCCCCTTCTGCGCCAGCCCGGTCTGGTCGAGCACCGAGGCGCCCTTGCCCTCAAGGTGACCGGCCATGCCCAGCAGGGCGCCGATGGTCACCACGCCGGTGCCGCCAACGCCGGTGATCAGGATGTTCCAGGGCTGCTCCAAGGTACCGCGCACCACCGGTGCCGGCAGGTTGTCCAGCAGCGTGGAGGCATCGCGCTTGCTGCCCTTGCGCGGTTGGCCACCGTGCACGGTGACGAAGCTCGGGCAGAAGCCGTTGACGCAGGAATAGTCCTTGTTGCAGTTGGACTGGTCGATGTCACGCTTGCGCCCGAACTCGGTTTCCTTCGGCAGCACCGACACGCAGAAGCTCTTCTTGCCGCAGTCGCCACAGCCTTCGCAGACCAGCGAATTGATCATCACCCGCTTCAGCGGATCTTCCAGCTTGCCGCGCTTGCGGCGACGGCGCTTTTCGGTGGCGCAGGTCTGTTCGTAGATCAGGATCGAAACGCCCTTCACTTCGCGCAGGCGCTTCTGCACCGCATCCAGCTCGCTGCGGTCGTGGAACTCCACGTCGCTGGGGAAATGCTCGCGCTGGCGCGTCCACTTGGCGATGTTGTCCGACAGCACCATGATGGTGTGGATGCCCTCGGCGCGCATCTGCCTTGCGATGTCAGGCACGCTGAGCGGGCCGTCCACCGGCTGCCCGCCGGTCATCGCCACCGCGTCGTTGTAGAGGATCTTGTAGGTGATGTTGACGCCGGCCGCGATCGCCTGGCGGATCGCCAGCGATCCGCTGTGGAAATAGGTGCCGTCGCCCAGGTTCTGGAACACGTGCTGGGTATCGGTGAACGCGGCCTGCCCGGCCCACGTCACGCCTTCGCCGCCCATGTGGGTGAAGGTGTCGGTGCTGCGGTCCATCCAGGTCACCATGTAATGGCAACCGATGCCGGCCAGCGCACGCGAGCCTTCCGGCACGGTGGTGGAGGTGTTGTGCGGGCAGCCGGAGCAGTAGTGCGGAACGCGCGGGAAGCTGGCGCGTGGCAACGCAAGCTCGGCTTCCTTTTCCTGCATCCACTGCAGGCGCTGCTCGATGGAGTCGTTGTTGAAGAACTTCTGGATGCGACGACCGATCACGCCGGCGATGGTGGCCGGGGTCAGTTCGCCGGTCGACGGCAGGATCCACTCGCCGGCCTCGTCGTACTTGCCGACGATGGACGGGCGCTGGCCCCAGCTGGCCGGCCAGTTGAAGAACTGCTCCTTCATCTGGCGCTCGATGAAGGCGCGCTTCTCCTCCACCACGATGATGTCTTCCAGGCCCTGCGCGAAGCGCGCGATGCCTTCCGGCTCCAGCGGCCAGGTCATGCCGACCTTGTACACGCGGATGCCGATGTCGGCGCAGGCCTGCTCGTCCAGGCCCAGGTATTCCAGCGCCTGCAGCACGTCCAGGTAGCTCTTGCCGGTGGTGACGATGCCGAGCCGCGCACGCGGTGCGTCCATCACCACCTTGTCGATGCCGTTGGCACGGGCGAAGGCCTGCGCGGCTTTCACCGCGTAGCGGTGCAGGCGCATTTCCTGGTCCAGCGGCGGATCGGGCCAGCGGATGTTGAGGCCGCCAGCGGGCATGTCGAAGTCCTCCGGCAGCACGATGCGCCGGGCCAGCGGATCGACCTCGACCGAGGCCGACGATTCCACCGTCTCGGCGATCGTCTTGAAGCCGACCCAACGCCCGGTGTAACGGCTCATCGCCCAGCCGAGCAGGCCCATGTCGAGGATGTCCTGCACGCCGGCCGGGTTCAGCACCGGCATCATCGCGCTGACGAATTCGTCCTCGCTGCCATGCGGCAGCGTCGAGCTGCGGCAGGCGTGGTCATCGGCGGCCAATGCCAGCACACCACCATGGCGCGAAGTGCCGGCGGCATTGGCGTGCTTGAACACGTCGCCGCAGCGGTCCACGCCCGGGCCCTTGCCGTACCACATGCCGAACACGCCCTGCACGTTGGCGCCGGGGAACAGGTTGGTCTGCTGGGTGCCCCACACCATGGTCGCGCCCAGGTCTTCGTTGAGGCCCGGGGTGAATTTCACCTTGGCCGCTTCCAGGTGCTTGCGCGCACGCCACAGCTCCAGGTCGAAGCCGCCCAGCGGGCTGCCGCGATAGCCACTGATGAAGCCGGCGCTGTCGATGCCGTTGGCTTCATCGCGCAGGCGCTGCATCAGCGGCAGCCGCACCAGCGCCTGCACGCCACTCAGGTAGATCCGTCCTTCGTTGCGGGTGTACTTGTGGTCGAGCGTGTAATCACGGTCGAGCAGGTCGGCGGAGGCGGGTGAGGTGAGTTGCGCGGTACTGGTCATGGCTGGCCTGGTCAGGATCGGCTGGCACCGGCCGCGCAGGTACACGCGGCGGGAAAGGCGCGAATTGTAACAGTGGGGGGCAAAAGCCCCGGCACTCGCGCCAAGGACGTGCTGGGGTTAGGATCGGGGTGAGAGAGGGAGGGTTGGTGTTTCAACCTTGGGGGAATCTGGATGTCAGTTGCAGGACAGTTCCTGGCCGGCGTGTTGCTGGTCTCGGGAGCGGCCACTGCGTGGGCCGCGCCGGCATTGCCGGCACCGCAGGAGTTCTATTTCGACAGCGACGCCGCCGCCGCGCCGATCACGGTGGTGCAGGGTGAAGGCGAAGACCTGGTGGCACAGCTGCTGAAGCACCGCGAGCGTGGCCGCAAGGGGTTGGAAGCTACGGCGCAGCTGGCGTCGGTGGCCATCGCACAGGGGCGCGCGGAGCTGGGGGACAAGCTCTACCACGAGGCACTGGCCGAAGCGCCGGTGCAGAGCGCGCTGGGCCGCAGCGTACGCTGGAACTATGGCTGGGACCTGTTGCGGCAGGGCCAGGCATTGGCGGCGCTGGAGCAGTGGCAGGCCGCTGCCGGCACCCTGCGCAGCAATCCCGGCTGGGTGCCGCCGAGCTATGCGCTGGCGCTGTGGCGGGCCGGCCAGCAGCAGGAGGCGGTGAAGTGGTATGCCGCTGCCGTACGGACGGAGCCGGGGCAATGGCGCGACAGCAGTCGTTACGCGCAGCTGTTGCCGGGCTGGCGCGATGACGAACGCGCGACGTTGGCCGAAGTGCAGCAGGCCTGGGCGGCCGCGCCTCCAGCCTGGCCCTGAGGTTGGGGTTCGGCCGGGTTGCACCCGGCACCCGCAGAGGCAACGGCCAAAGCCAAAGCCAAAGCCAAAGCCAAAGCCAAAGCGGGTTTGCTGGGGGATGGCGGGGCACTGTGGGTTTGCGGGGCCGCCGTAAACCCGTCCATGGGGGCTTGGTCGCGGCATCCATGCCGCTCACACCCCGCAAACCCACAGTGCCCCGCCTTCGACAGGTTTCCGCTGCTGTTGGTAGGTGTCGACCTTGGTCGACACGTACATCCACGCCATGCGTGGATGAATCTGCATTGGAATCGAATGATCGATATCTGATCGGGATGCAGCCGAGCGTGGGCTCGGCGCTACAAAAAGCGGCCAGCCAACCGCTTTTGCTTTTGCTCTTCTTTTTTCTTTTCCGTGGCTGGCCGCCCACGGAAACTGTCCGTGGCCGGGCGGGTAGGCTGCGCAGGGGCGTGAGCCGCATGGATGCGGCGACCGAGCTTACAGGGACGTACTTGCAGCGACCCCTGCGCAGCCTATCCGCCCGGCCAACCCACAGCTGGCGCCTTCAGCGACCATCCACGAGGGGCTTCGCCGTTCGCAGGAAACCCTCAGTCGTCCGCGGACACCGTGCGCCCCGACGCCCACTCCCGCAACGCCGCCACCTGCTCGGCCATCAACACCGACAGCGGCCGCGTCGTGCGAATCTCGCCCATCAGCAGTTCGGTATCCAGTGGCCGGCCTTCGGCATGCGCCGAATACAGTCCCGCCACGATCGCCTGCTCGATTTCCGCGCCGGAAAACCCGTTGGCCGCCGCTGCCAGTGCCGGCAGCGCGAAGTCGTCGGCATTGAGCTGGCGCCGCCCCAGGTGCAGCCGCAGCAGTTCCACGCGCACATCGGCCGAGGGCAGGTCGACGAAGAAGATTTCGTCGAAGCGGCCCTTGCGCAGCAGCTCTGCCGGCAGCTCGTGCACCTGGTTGGCGGTGGCCACGATGAACACCGGCGCCTTGCGCTCGGCCATCCAGGTCAGCAGGTAGCCGAGCACGCGGCGCGACACGCCGCCATCCTCGCTGCCGGTGGCCAGGCCCTTTTCGATCTCATCCATCCACAGCACGCATGGCGCCAGCTGCTCGGCCGAGGCCAGCGCCTGGCGCAGGTTGGCTTCGGTCTCGCCGTGGTACTTGTTGTACAGCGCGCCCACGTCCAGGCGCAGCAGCGGCACGCCAAAGCCGGCGGCGGTGGCCTTGGCCAGCATCGATTTGCCGCAGCCCTGCACGCCCAGCAGCAGCATGCCGCGTGGCGGGTCCAGCCCGGCCGGTGCCGAGCCGGCGATGAAGGCGACGCGACGCTGGTTGATCCAGCGCTTCAGCCGGTTGGCCCCGGCCACGTCGCCGAAGCGCGCGCTGTCGTGCTCGAAGAACAGGTGGCCGCTGCGGTTGAGCAGCTCGAACTTCAGCCGCGCCAACTGTGGCAGGTCGTCGTCGCGCAGCGCGCCATCGGCGTAGATCAGCTGCCGCGCGATGCGCCGCGCATCGACCAGGCTCAGGCCCTGCAGGTTCTTCAGGATCTTCTTGACCGCCTCGCTGTCCACTTCCACCCGCCGCCCGCCGTGTTCGCGTGCATAGGCATCGGCTTCTTCGCGCAGCATCTTCAGCAGTGCATTGGCGTCGGGCAGGCGCGGGTTGAAGCGCACCGCCAGGGCTTCCAGTTCGGCCGGCAGTTCAACCTTGGCGCCGATCAGCACCAGCACGTGCGGTTCGCTGTGGCGGCGCTGGATCAGGTCACGCAGCGCGCGCTGGTGGCTGGCATAGCCCAGGTAAGGGTGGAAATCGAGCAGCAGGTACACCCCGCGCTGGTCGGCCTGGCGGATCATCTGCAGTGCGGCGCTGGCGTCGGGCGGGCCGACCGGCTCGTCCTCGCGCTCCAGGTCGATGCGGCGCAGGCCCTCGGTGATCGACCAGCGGTGCAGGGCCCGCCAGACATGCATCAGCGTCTGCCGGAACAGCTCGACGATGCGACCCTCATCCTGGGTCTCGACCACGATCAACGGCGTGTTGGCGCGGATCAGTGCGCTCAGGTCCTGCAGTTCGCTCATGGCGGTTCGGTCCTTCGGGGGCGCCACGATAGCAAAGGCCGGGGGCACTGGTTCAGCACGGCTCTACCTTCCGTCACCATCGGCGGTGTACGCTCGGGGCACGTACCCGGAAGCGAGGCTGGCATGAAGACGATCCTGGTGGCCGGTTCCAAGGGCGGGGTGGGCAAGACCACCATCGCCACCCACCTGGCCGCGTACGCGGCATTGCAAGGCAAGGCCACGGTGATCGCCGATGCCGACCCGCAGGGCTCCAGCACCCGCTGGGCACAGCGCCGGGCCGGGCTGGAAAGCGCGGTGCTGCCGATCGACGTGTACCGCAAGAAGCAGTGGGCGCAGAAGCTGCCCGACGGTACCGATACTGTGGTGATCGATGCACCGGCTGGCGCACTGGCCGACGATATCCCGCATTTCCTCGACGCTGCCGATGCCGTGGTGGTGCCGGTACTGCCCTCGGCACTGGACATCGAAGCCATCGTCGGCTTCCTCAACAGTCTGGCCCAGGTACCCCGCGTGCACAGCCGCAAGCTGCCGGTCGGGCTGGTGCTGAACCGCACCAAGCCCTGGACCCAGACCTCGCAGCAGGCCCTGCAGATGCTGGCTGACTGGCCGTATCCGGTGGTCGCCCAGCTGCGCGACAGCCAGAGCTATGTGGTCATGACCGGCCTGGGTCGCAGTCTTTTCGATTACCGCTCCGCCCAGGTGCGCGAGCACCAGGCCGACTGGGAACCCCTGTTGTCCTGGCTGAAACTGTAAGAGCCGTAGGTCTCCATCCCTTTATTGGAATCCCGCAATGCGCGAACTGATCCTGCTCCGCCACGCCCACGCCGAACCGGCCACTACCGGCCAGGCCGACCTCGACCGGCCGTTGTCGCCGGTGGGGCTCGCCGAAGCCGAAGCCGCCGGCAAGTGGCTGAAGGAGAACAACCTGCTGCCCGATTGCGTGCTGTGTTCCCCCTCGCGGCGGACCCGCGAAACCCTGGAAGCGGTGATGGCGGCCATCGGCTATGTCGAAAAGCGCCTGGAAGACCGCATCTACGAGGCCACCCCTGGCACCCTGGCCGCGCTGGTGGACGAGCGCCGTGACCTGGACCGGGTGCTGATCGTCGGCCACAACCCCGGGCTGGAGCAGCTGGTGGCGCTGATGACCGATGGCACCAGCAGTGACTACCGCGGCATGCCGCCGGGCGGCGTGGCCGTGCTCGGTTTCGCCCGCGAGGCAACGATCGAGCCGGGCGTGGCCAGCCTGAACGCCTTCTGGTGGCCGTGAGCCGATGAGGGTGGCGCTGCCGGGCCGCTGCCTGCTGCCAGTCGTTCTGGCGATCGGCCCGGCCTGGGCCGCCGCACCGCCACCGACCGCGCTGCCGGCGGTCGTGGCCGAGTCGCCGCGTACGCTGCAGCTGGATGTGGTGCGCTCGCAGATCGGTTTCGAAGTCCGCACCCGCTTCGGCCAGCGCATCGAGGGCGTGTTCCCGCGTTTCGAGGGGCGCATCGAGGTGCTGTCCGATGGCCGTCACCAGGTCCACCTGAAGATGTTCACCCGCACCGTGGAGATCCCCGGCAAGGAACGCTACACCGGTTGGATGCGCGGCCCCGAGTTCTTCGACGCCGGTCGTTACCCCTTCGTCGAGTTCGACTCGCTGCCGTACTGGCCGGAGACGGTCGCCGATGGTGGCGGCATCGATGGCCGGCTGACCCTGCGCGGCGTCAGCCATCCGGAGACGCTCAAGGTCGAGAAGGCGGAATGTGCCCGACCCGGCTATGATTGCGACGTCGTCAGCCGCGGTACCGTGCAGCGAGGCCGGTACGGCATGGACAGCTGGCAGCTTGCCTTGAGTGATCGAGTGACTTTCGTATTGCGTGCACGTCTCAGCGAGGCGTCGAAACCGTGAATCCATTGCTGCGTGTACTGGTGCTGGCAACCGTGTTGCTGGGCAGCGGCTGCGCGTCGCTGTCGCATGCCCAGCGTGATCGCGCCGAGGCGATCGCCGTGCAGGCGCGCTCGACCCAGGTGGATTGCCAGCAGGCCGACCGTTGCGCGCTGGACTCACCCCTGCGGGCCCTGGCCGGCCGGGCGTTCAGCGAATCGACCCCGGAACAGCCGCGGCACTACGCCACCCTGCTGGACGAGGGCGAAGGCGCGCTGGTCGCGCGCCTGAACCTGCTGCGCAGCGCCACCCGCAGCATCGACCTGCAGACCTACATCTTCGACAAGGACGACAGCGCGCGCCTGGTCATCGACGAGCTGCTGGCGGCGTCGCGGCGCGGGGTGAAGGTAAGGCTGCTGATCGACCAGCTTTCAGCGATCTCCGACCTGCAGATCCTTGGCGCACTGGCCGGTGCCCACCAGAACTTCCAGCTGCGGGTCTACAACCCGACCTTCGGCAAGGCCCGGCTGAACTATTTCGACTATGCCGGCAGCGTGCTGTGCTGCTTCCGTCGCTTCAACCAGCGCATGCACAACAAGCTGCTGGTGGTTGACGATGCGATCGGCGTGGTCGGTGGGCGCAACTACCAGGACGACTATTACGACTGGGACCGCGAGTACAACTTCCGCGACCGGGACGTGCTGATCGCCGGCCCCGAAGCACGCGCGATGGCCGCCAACTTCGATGCCTTCTGGCGTGCGCAGCGCAGCGTGCCGGCCGAGCGCCTGAACGATGTCGGCCGTACCCTGCTCAAGCAGGGCGTGCCGGTGCTGCCGCCCGCACAGTTCCGCAGGCCCGAGCGGGTGGAGCGGGTCAGCGAGGAAGCCAACGACGTCGCCTTCGTCACCCGCTCGTTCGTGGACACCGCCTTGCCGGTCGCCTCGGTGCGCTATGTGGCCGATCTGCCGCGCAAGCATCGCCGCGAGCGCGCCGACGCACCCCTGGCCGGGCAGCACGTCACCGAGCCGCAGCTGGATGCACTGATCTCCAGTGCGCAGCACGAAGTGATCCTGCAGACGCCCTACCTGGTGCTGTCCAAGCCGGCACAGAAGCTGTTCCGCGAGCTGCGCAAGCGCCCGCAGCCACCGCGTGTGGTCGTTTCCAGCAACAGCCTGGCCGCCACCGACAACCCGATCGTGTATGCGCTGTCGTACAAGTACAAGCGGCGCAACATGCGCGAGCTTGGCTTCAACATTTTTGAATTCAAGCCGTTCCCGCTGGATGCTCCGGTCGATTACCGCAACCTGCTGCCCGACCCGATCGCGGCGCCGGGCAGCGATACCGGCCGCAATCCGCTGATCGGTGGCAGCGCGGCGGGCAGCAACGCCGGTGGCGGCGGTGGTGGTGGTGATGTGGTGGCCGCTGCGGAAGCAGGCGACCCGCAGCCGCGGGTGATCCACCCGCGTACCGGCAGTGCATATGAGAATGCCCGTGCGCGCCGGCGTGCCGCCGGCAGCGAAGTGGAAACCCGCCTGCTGCGGACCGAAACGCGTCCGTCGTTCCTGGGCAGCAAGGCGGTCAACAAACCGCTGCCGGTCACCCGAAAGGGCGCGCGCATGGGCCTGCATGCCAAATCGCTGGTGGTCGACCGCCGCATCGGCGTGGTCGGTACCCACAACTTCGATCCGCGCAGCGAGAACTACAACACCGAAGGGGCGGTGATCATCGACGATCCGGCCTTCGCCGAGCAGCTGGCCCAGAGCATCCTGCGCGATACCCATCCGCAGAACTCCTGGACGGTGGCGCCGCGTGCCAAGCCGCCGGTCCTGTCCGGCCTGAACTACAGCGTTGGCAAGGCCTCCGAGGCGCTGCCGATTCTCGACTTCTGGCCATGGCGCTACGCCACCGACTACGAGTTCAAGCCGGGCCCGGACTGCCCGCAGCCACTGCCGCGGCAGAGCGCCGATTTCCACCGCTGCTATGTCGCGGTGGGCGACTTCCCCGAGGTCAACGTCGGGCCGAAGTGGCTGCTGGTGCGCATGCTGACCGCATTCGGCGCCGGCCTCGTCCCCATCCTCTGAAGGTAGCCGCATGACCCAGGTATTCCGCGAAGCCGTTTCCATCGAGCAGCTCAACGCACTCAGCCAGAACACCGCCATCAGCACCCTGGGCATCGTCTTCAGCGCCGCTGGCGAGGACTGGCTGCAGGCGACCATGCCGGTGGACGAGCGCACCCGCCAGCCGTACGGCATCCTGCACGGCGGTGCCTCGGTGGTGCTGGCTGAAACCCTGGGCAGCAGCGCCGGCAACCTCTGCGTGGATACCGCCAAGCAGATCTGCGTGGGCCTGGAGATCAACGCCAACCACGTACGCGCCGTGCGTTCGGGCACGGTCACCGGCACCGCGCGCGCGGTGCACGTGGGCCGCAGCACCCAGCTTTGGGAAATCCGCATCGAGGACGAGCAGGGCCGGCTGGTCTGCATTTCGCGGTTGACCCTGGCCGTGGTGGCGGCCGGGCACGGTTGAGCCCTGGCGGCAGCAGTGACGGCGGCGGAACCCAGCGTTCCCCGCCGATGGCCGCCGTCAATGAGACTTATGGCCGAATTCGGCTGGCAGCGATGGCAGCCCTCCGGTATCGTGCGCGGATGACTTCCCCCACTCCGGCCCCCCGCGGCGGCGTGGCGCGTGTGTGCCGTTACCTGTACCGCGTACCGCTGCTGTTGGTCCACATCACCGTGTTCCTGCCGCTGATCCTGATCGGCATGCTTCCGCCGTGGGGCGAGCTGCGCGTGGGCGACGATACCTTCGGCGCCAAAGTGGTGAACTGGTGGCAGGGCGGGCTGATGTGGATCTTCGGCTTCCGCCTGTCGCGTGTCGGCCAGCCGCTGCCGGGCGCGGTGCTGTTCGTCGCCAACCATGTCAGCTGGGTCGATATCTCCATCCTGCACAGCCAGCGCATGATGGGCTTTGTCGCCAAGCGCGAGATCGCCAGTTGGCCGGTGGTCGGTTGGCTCGCCGCGCGCGGCCAGACCATTTTCCACCAGCGTGGCAACACTGAATCGCTGGGCGGGGTGATGCAGGTGATGGCCGACCGCCTGCGCGCCGGCAAGGCCGTGGGCGTGTTCCCGGAAGGGCGTACCCGCGGCGGCCACGACGTTGGCCCGTTCCACGCACGCATTTTCCAGGCGGCAGTCGAAACCAGCGTGCCGGTGCAGCCGGTGGCGCTGGTCTATGGCGTGCGCGGTGATGCACAGACCATCGTGGCCTTCGGCCCGGGCGAGAGTTTCTTCGCCAATTTCCTGCGCCTGCTCGGTGAGCCGGCGCGGCATACCGAAGTGCATTTCCTGGAGCCGATCGGCACCCAGGACCTGGAAGGCCGTCGGCGCATCGCGGAAACCTCGCGCGCGCGCATCGTGGCGGCTATGAGCGGGGACTGAGGCCATGGTGGCCGTTTTTCCGCCACCGACCCTCGACGCTGATGCGCCGATGCTCACCGCGTCCGACTATCAGCCGCCGCGCTGGCTGCGCAATCCGCACCTGCAGTCGATGCTCAGTTCCAGCCGCATGCGCCTGCAGCGCGGGCTGCTGCTGCTGGCCGCCACCGGCGCGGTCAGCGAGGAGCTGATCCTCGATGGCGGTGAGGGTGTACGCCTGCAGGGCTGGCACAGCCATGTCGAAGGGCGCGAACCGCGCGGCATCGCCCTGTTGCTGCACGGCTGGGAAGGCAGCGCCGAATCCAGCTACATGCGCATGGCCGCTGCCCGCATGCTGGAGCAGGGGTTCGACGTGGTGCGGCTGAACTTCCGCGACCACGGCAACACCCATCACCTCAATCCCGGCATCTTCCACTCCAACCTCATCGACGAAGTGGTGCATGCCGCTGGCGATGTCGCCCAGCGCTGGCCCGATCTGCCGCTGGTTGCGGCCGGCTACTCGCTGGGTGGCAACTTCGTGCTGCGGCTGGCCCTGCGCGCGCCGGCCGCGGGCGTGCCGCTGCAGCACGTGGCCGCCGTCTGCCCGGTGCTGGACCCGGGGCTGACCATGGAGAACATCGAGAACGGCCCGGCGATGTACGACTGGTATTTCCGCCGCAAGTGGGCCGGCTCGCTGCGTCGCAAGCGCGATCTGTTCCCCGAACTGAGCGACTGCGACGACCGCGTGCTGAACATGGACATCCGTTCGCTGACCGCCTGGCTGGTCGAACGGCACACCACGTTCGGTTCGTTGCAGGCCTATTTCGATGGCTATTCCATCGCCGGCAACCGCCTGTCCACGCTGCAGGTACCTGCCGACATCCTGATGGCGCAGGACGATCCGGTGATCCCCTACGCGACCTTCCGCGATTGGCAGCTGCCGCAGCAGGCGCGGCTGGAAACCGCCTGCTGGGGCGGCCACTGTGGCTTCCTGGAAAACTGGCGCGGCGATGGTTTCTCCGAACGCTGGGTCGCACAGCGTCTGCGGCGGGTCCTGCCGGGCTGAACCGGCACCGGCGCGCGGCCCGCTACAATGCGGGTTTGACCTTGAACCGGACGGCCATGCAAGACCAGATCCTCCAAGCGTTGCGCCAGAACGATGCCGGCCAGGCCGTGCAGCTGGCCCAGGCGTGGACCCGTGACGAACCCGGCAAGGCCGAGGCCCACCGCTGGCTGGCGCTTGCGCTGCAGCAGCAGGGCCAGGCCGAGGCCGCAATGGAGGCGCTGCAGCAGGCGCTGCAGCTGGCGCCCGATGACGCGCAGCTGCACCTGCAGCACGCCGGCCTGCTGCTGGCACTGCGCCAGTTCGACGGCGCCGATGAAGCCCTGCTGCGTACCACCGGGCTGGACCCCAACGCCTTCCCCGCCTACCTGATGCAGGCGCACCTGGCGGTGGGCCGCAACGATTTCGACGAGGCCCAGCGGCTGTCGACCCTCGCATCGCGGCTGGAGCCGGACCATCCGGAACTGCTGACCATCGATGGCATGGTCGCGCTGCGTCGTGGCGACGCCGACCGCGCGCTGGCCCTGCTGTCGGCGGCCAGCCAGGCGCTGCCGGACGATACCCGCGTGCTGTACGCACTGGGCTTTGCCTATCTGGGCAAGGACATGCTGGCGTTCGCCGAGCAGGCGTTCCGTCGCGTACTCGCGTTGAACCCGAAGATGTCTTCGCTGCACGGCATGGTGGTGCAGCTGGCATTGCGCCAGGGCAACGTCGAGGCCGCCGCCGAGGCAATGCAGCAGGCGCTGCAGCAGCCGGAGCTGGACGTGCCGCCGATGCGCCGCCTGGCCGGCGAGCTGGCACTGCGCAGTGGCCAGCCGCTGCAGGCGCTGGAGCATCTGCTGCCGCTGCTGCAATCGCTGCAGGGTGAGCGCCAGGTGCTGCAGCTGCTGCTGATGTCCTGGCAGCGCCTGGGCCGCGAAGATGAAGCCCGTGCACGCCTGGATGACGCGCTGGAAAGCAATGACCAGCTGCATGACCTGTGGCTGGCACGACTGGCTGTGGAAGACGTCGGCAGTGCCGGCGCCGTGGCCGTCGTGGAGCGCTGGATGGCAGCGATGCCCGGCCACCTGCCGGCGCTGGAAGCGCGCATGCGCCTGCATGACATGGCCGGTGAACACGAGCAGGGCGAAGCCATCGCCGAGCGCATCACCACCCTGGAACCGGGCCGCGTCAGCGGTGAAAGCCGTCGTGTCGAGGCTCTGCTGCAGCGTGACCCGGCCGCCGCCGTGGAGCGCGTGCAGGCCTTGATCGCGCAGGCACCGGAGGGACACCGCGCCGATCTGCGGACCTGGCTGGGCGAGATCCAGGATCGCGCCGGGCAGCCGGATGAAGCGCTGCGTACGTGGATGGCGCTGCAGACCGACCAGGCCTCGCAGCGGCTGCCGCTGCCGCCGCAGGCCAAGGCACCGCCAAGCTGGCCGGAGATGGCCAGCATCGACGAAGCAACGCGCGACAGCGGCTCGGCACCGATCTTCCTGTGGGGCGCCCCGGGTTCGGGGGTGGAGCGGGTGGCAACCGGCCTGGCCGCTGCCAGCCCGGTACTGCGCAGCGACCGTTACACCGCCAATCCACCCGACGATGCCTTCCAGAACTACAACACGCTGCAGGACCTGGCGTCGGGCGTGTTGAGCCCGGAACGCCTGGTCGAGCGCTGGCGCGAACACCTGCCGGCGCGCGGCCTGGAAAGTGACACCGTGATCGACTGGCTGCTGTGGTGGGACAACGCGCTGTTGTGGGCATTGCGCCCGCAGCTGCCGCAGGGCCGCCTGCTGCTGGTGCTGCGCGACCCGCGCGACATGCTGCTGGACTGGATCGCCTATGGTGCCGCTGCACCGCTGGCGATGACTTCGATGGCCGAAGCCAGCCAATGGCTGGTGCGTTCGCTGACCCAGATCGCCGCGCTGCACGAGGAGGATCTGTATCCGCACGTGCTGCTGCGCATCGACGAGATCGGCAACGATGCACATGCGATGGCCGACCTGCTGGGGCGCGTGTTCGGACGTCCGATGCCGCCGGCTGCACAGCTGGGCGCGCCGCGCCTGCCTGCCGGCCACTGGCGCAAGTATCGCGACGTGATGGGCGCCGCCTTCGCCCAGCTCACCCCGGTCGCGGTGCGATTGGGTTACCCGGAAGAGTGAGGAGCATCAGATGCAACTGAGCAGTCACAGCCTGGTCAACGCCGCGCCGATCGACCGTGAGTTCGCCGCCGGCGATGCCGCCGGCTTCGCCCCCGACCGCAACCCGCACCTGGCCTGGAGCGGCGTGCCCGACGGCACCCGCTCGTTCCTGCTGGTATGCGTGGACCCGGACGTACCGACAGTGCCGGAGACGGTTGGCCGCGATGACATGAGCGTGCCGCGCGATCAGCCGCGCGGCGATTTCGTGCACTGGGTGATGGCCGATATCCCGGCCTCGGTGCAGGAGATCGCCGCGGGCAGCTGCAGCGATGGCTTCGTGGTAAAGGGCAAGATCGCGCCGGCCGGCCCGGCCGGCAGCCGCCAGGGCCTGAACGACTTCACCGGCTGGTTCGCCGGCAATCCGGACATGGCCGGTGACTACCTCGGCTACGACGGCCCGTACCCGCCGTTCAACGACGAGCGCGTGCATCGTTACTTCTTCCGCGTGTTCGCGCTGGATGTGGCCTCGTTGCCGCTGCCGGAGCGCTTCACCGCCGCCGATGCGTTCCGTGCCATGCACGGCCACGTACTGTCCGAAGCGGCGTTGCACGGTACCTACACGTTGAATCCTGCGCTGGGTTGAGCGCGTCTGCAGGGCCGGGCCAAACCCGACTTTGCTTTCTGTAGCCATGCTCGCCTGCTTTTCGCCCAGTCGAGCATGGCTGGCCTCTTCAAAGGCCCGATCGAGCCGGCTCGACCTTGCCGGCTGCACTTCTCATCTGTTTTTCAGTGGCACCGGCGCGAACACCAGCGTGTCGCCACGTGCGGTATGCAGGGTCAACGGCCCCGCGCTACCCATGACCAGTGTGGAGGTCCCCAGAATCCTGCGCTTGGCTTCGGTTTCCTGTTCGCCTTTGGCACCGAAGCATCCCTTCAGGTTCTGTACCATGCTGCCCAACGTGAGCTGGCTGTCTTTCAACGTGTATGGGCCGCCCATGCCGTTGCACAGGTTCAGCATGTTGGCACTGGTGCCGCGGAACAACATACCGACGGGCGGATCACTGGCGATGAACAGTGCATCCAGGCGCTTGCCGTTGCCGTCGACTGCGTGGGTGAGATGCCACTCGTATGCCTGCAGGCGTTGCAGATCGCTGGCATCACTGGCTGCCGCGAGGCCGGCAGGCGTTGTGGCCAGCAGGAGCGCGAAAATGCGGGAAAGAATCATGCCTGTCTCCTTGGCGGTTGGGTATGTAGAGTCGAGCCATGCTGGACTGCCTTCTGCCCAGCCGAGCATGGCTCGACTTCAAGGTGTCCCATGGAAGAAGAGCGACCTCGCGGCCGCCCTTCTGTTTTCTTACTTCTTCTCGATGGCCGACTCGACCACCATGTCCAGCACGTACGCCTGCGACGGCGCATCGGCCGGCGGGTTCTTCACTTCGTAGCGCTTCACACGCACCACGTTGCGCACGCCGTCTTCGTGGGTGTAGCCCTCGATGCTGCCGTAGAAGTTCTCGAACTTGCCCGGCTCACCCTGCTTCAGGCCCTTGTCGTCGAACTTCACTTCGCGCACCTGCAGGCACTGGTAATCCGGGATCAGCGGGTGCGAGCACTTCTCGGTCTTCGCCGCCACTTCCAGGAACACGGTTTCGCCGGCGCCGCCGTAGCGGGTTTCAGCGGTCGGTTCCGGGTTGAACACCAGCACGTCGCCCTTGGCGGTGGTCAGGGTCAGCACGCCGTTGGCGTCCTGTTCGGCCTTCAGTTCGCCCTGCAGACGGCTGGAGACGGCTTCGTCCAGCGCCATCAGCGCCTTGTCGGTGCAGGCCATCATGGTCGAGGCCATCGCGCTGACGCTCAGCTTGCCGTCGGCCAGGGTGTAGCCGCCGCCCATGCGGTTGCAGGTGTTGCTGACCGACAGGCGGCCATCAGCGAAGTCCAGGGTGACCGGCTTGTCTTCGCGGGCGAACAGCGCGTCGATGCGCTTGCCATCGGCCGCGGTGGCCTGCTGCAGCAGCCAGTGCTGGCTCTGCAGGCGCTGCGCATCCAGGTGTGCCAGCGCCTTCTGGTCGCCGGCCTTGGCCGCAGCCGGGGCCAGGTCGTCACCACCGGTACCGGCCGGGGCCGGGGTCTGGCTGCAGGCGGCCAGCAGGGCCAGCGGGAGGAGCAGGGTGAGCTTGCGGTTCATGGTGATTCTCCTTGGGGAACCGAGGGGGAAACGGATCGGGGCCGGCAACGGGGTTACCGTGCCCCGGCGCTGTTCAGCTGCCGGACGGCAACCACAGCAGCAACGCAGCGCCCAGGGCGATGCGGTAAAGGGCGAAGGCCGTGAAGCGATGCGACTTGATGTAGCCCATCAGCCACTTCACTACGACGAAGCCGGTGATGGCAGCGGCAACGAAGGCGACGCCGACGTCGGTCCAGTTCTCGCTGGCCAGGTTTCCTTCCTTGGCCAGTTCCAGGAAGGTGTAGGCGCTGGCGGCGAACATGGTGGGGATGCCGACCAGGAACACGAACTCGGCAGCGGCCGCGCGGCGGCTCAGGCCCAGCAGCATGGCCAGGAAGATTGCCGAGGCCGAGCGCGAGGTACCGGGGAACACGCCGGCCACCACCTGCGCCAGGCCGACACCGATGGCTACCGTCCAGGTCACCTGGTCGCGATCAGGCAAGCGTGCGGTATAGGCCTCCACCAGCAGCATCCAGATGCCGCCGATGATCAGCGCCCAGGCCACCGGGCTCACGGTTTCCGGCAGCGACCAGCCAGCCTTGCGCACCACCAGGCCGACCACAGCGGTCACCAGGAAGGCCGCGCCGAGCTTGAACACGTACTCGCGGTTCTCGCGCTGGCCGAAACCGGTGGCCAGCTGCAGCAGGCGCTGGCGGAACACCAGCACCACGGCCAGGATCGCACCGGCCTGGATGATGATGTTGAAGAAATCCGATCGCGCGCCCAGCCAGTGCTGGGCGATCAGCAGGTGGCCGGTACTGGAGATCGGCAGGAATTCGGTCAAGCCTTCGAGGATGCCCAGCAGCAGGGCGGAGAGCAGATCGGACATGGACGGTGCGGGTGCCGGCGGCGGAAGAAGCTCGAAAGAATAGACGATCCATGCCGCACCAAACGGGTGCGTCTGGTCATCGGCGCACCCGTTTGGTGCACATGGTTCTGCACCCCGTTGGGGCAGCGGCTTTGAAATCAACGACTTGTGAAAGCCGAAAAGTTGGCACGGTCATTGCTGTACCTCAGCAGGCATTCATCCCCATCCGAGGTCGTACCGATGTCCGTGGAAACCGTAGAGAAGCTGATCAAGGACAACCAGATCGAGTTCGTCGATCTGCGCTTCGTCGACATGCGTGGTGTCGAACAGCATGTGACCTTCCCGGTCAGCATCGTCGAGCCGTCGCTGTTTGAAGAAGGCAAGATGTTCGATGGCAGCTCGATCGCCGGCTGGAAGGGCATCAACGAGTCGGACATGGTGCTGCTGCCGGATACCGCCAGCGCCTACGTCGACCCGTTCTACGCCGATCCGACCATCGTGATCAGCTGCGACATCCTCGACCCGGCCACCATGCAGCCGTATGGCCGTTGCCCGCGCGGCATCGCCAAGCGCGCCGAGTCGTACCTGAAGTCCTCGGGCATCGCCGAAACCGCGTTCTTCGGCCCGGAGCCGGAGTTCTTCATCTTCGATTCGGTGCGCTTCGCCAATGAAATGGGCCACACCTTCTTCCAGGTCGATTCGGAAGAAGCGGCGTGGAACAGCGGCGCCAAGTACGACGGCGCCAACAGCGGCTACCGTCCGGGCGTGAAGGGCGGCTACTTCCCGGTGCCGCCGACCGACACCCTGCACGACCTGCGTGCGGAGATGTGCAAGACCCTGGAACAGGTCGGCATCGAAGTGGAAGTGCAGCACCACGAAGTGGCCACCGCCGGCCAGTGCGAGATCGGCACCAAGTTCAGCACCCTGGTGCAGAAGGCCGACGAACTGCTGCGGATGAAGTACGTCATCAAGAACGTCGCCCACCGCAACGGCAAGACCGTCACCTTCATGCCCAAGCCGATCGTCGGCGACAACGGCAGCGGCATGCACGTGCACCAGTCGCTGTCCAAGGGCGGCACCAACCTGTTTTCCGGTGACGGCTACGGCGGCCTGAGCCAGATGGCGCTGTGGTACATCGGCGGCATCTTCAAGCACGCCAAGGCGATCAACGCCTTCGCCAACTCGGGCACCAACAGCTACAAGCGCCTGGTGCCGGGTTACGAAGCCCCGGTGATGCTGGCCTACTCGGCGCGCAACCGTTCGGCCTCGTGCCGCATTCCGTGGGTGTCCAACCCGAAGGCGCGCCGCATCGAAATGCGCTTCCCCGATCCGATCCAGTCCGGTTACCTGACCTTCACCGCGCTGATGATGGCCGGCCTGGACGGCATCAAGAACCAGATCGACCCGGGCGCACCGAGCGACAAGGATCTGTACGACCTGCCGCCGGAAGAAGAGAAGCTGATCCCGCAGGTCTGCTCCTCGCTGGACCAGGCCCTGGAAGCGCTGGACAAGGACCGTGAGTTCCTCAAGGCCGGTGGCGTGATGAGCGATGACTTCATCGACGGCTACATCGCGCTGAAGATGCAGGAAGTGACCAAGTTCCGCGCGGCGACCCACCCGCTGGAATACCAGCTGTACTACGCCAGCTGACCGGTTGCGATGGCGGTGGGTACCCCCTCCCACCTGCCGCCATCGCATCCGTCTTCGCGGCTGGGGAGCCGCAATGCGGACCTTGTGTCCGCCGTGGTAGAGCGGGCCGCTGGCCCGCTGAACTGGCAGAGCGGACCGTTGGTCCGTCGATCCAGGGGCAAGAGAGACCGGATACGCGACATGGGCCGCCCTCCCTCCCGCGTCGGCCGTGCAAGGAGAGAGGCACGGCTGTCCCGGCCCGGTTCGTGTCCGGTGCAACAGCCACGGCCATCACCACGATGGCCCGTGGTTGCCTGATGCCATCGCGCGTTGGCGCGCTGGCCCCATCCACCATCGGGACATGCGCATGAAACTGATCTCCGCCATCATCCGACCGTTCAAGCTCGACGAGGTCCGCGAGGCCCTGTCCGATGCCGGCGTGTCGGGCATCACCGTGACCGAAGTGAAAGGCTTCGGGCGCCAGAAGGGCCACACCGAGCTGTATCGCGGTGCCGAGTACGTTGTCGACTTCCTGCCCAAGATCAAGATCGAAACCGTCGTCACCGACGAGCGTGCCGACGCCGTGATCGAAGCGATCCAGTCGTCTGCAGGCACAGGCAAGATCGGCGACGGCAAGATCTTCGTGACCGCTGTCGAGCAGGTCATCCGCATCCGCACCGGCGAAATCGGCGCTGACGCGCTGTAAACCCCCTTCCGGAGACTCCCCCAATGAAGATGCGCCTTCTCACCGGGTGGCAAGCCCGGTTCCATCTGGTGTGCCTGCTGATGCTGCTCAGCGCGCTGGCCGCCGGTATCTGGCCAGGCAGTGCACATGCCCAGGCCCAGGTCACGCCGTTGCAGAGCGAGGCCGTGGCCGTCGAGCCCCTGCAGGACCCGACTGCCGCTGCGCCGGCTGCTGCCGAAGCGGTGGCTGCGCCCGCCTACGACCATGGCGACGTTGCCTGGATGCTCACCTCCACCCTGCTGGTGCTGCTGATGGTGGTGCCGGGCCTGGCCCTGTTCTACGGCGGCCTGGTGCGCTCGAAGAACGTGCTGTCGGTGCTCAGCCAGATCCTGGTGGTGTTCTCGCTGGTGCTGCTGCTGTGGGTGGCCTATGGCTACAGCGCAGTGTTCAGCGCCGGCAATCCGTTCTTCGGCTCGTTCACCGAATTCGCCTTCCTCAAGGGCTTCACCCCGGAGTCGGTGGGTAACACGCCGATCAAGGGTCTGCCGGATTACCTGTTCGTCGCCTTCCAGTCGACCTTCGCCGGCATCACCACCGCGCTGATCGTCGGTGCCTTCGCCGAGCGCATCAAGTTCCGCGCGGTGCTGCTGTTCTCGGCGCTGTGGTTCACCCTCAGCTACATCCCGATGGCCCACATCGTCTGGGGTGGCGGTTACCTGGGTGAAATGGGCGCGATCGACTTCGCTGGTGGCACGGTGGTGCACATCAACGCGGGTGTGGCCGGTCTGGTCGCTGCATGGTTCGTCGGCAAGCGCCTGGGCTACGGGCAGACCGCGTTGAAGCCGCACAACGTGCCGTTCACCTATATCGGCGCGATGCTGCTGTGGGTCGGCTGGTTCGGCTTCAATGCCGGTTCTGCCGCCGCCGCCGACACGGTTGCCTCGCTGGCCTTCCTCAACACTGTGCTGGCCACGGCGGCAGCGGTGCTGGGCTGGACGCTGGTTGAAGCGATCAGCAAGGGCAAGCCGTCGGCACTGGGCGCGGCCTCGGGTGCGGTGGCAGGTCTGGTCGGTATCACGCCGGCGTGCGGTACCGTCGGCCCGCTCGGGGCGATCGTCATCGGCCTGGTTGCTGGCGTGGTCTGCGTGTGGGGCGTGACCGGCCTCAAGCGTCTGCTGAAGGTGGACGACACCGCCGACGTGTTCGGTGTGCATGGCGTGGGCGGCATCGTCGGCGCGATCCTCACCGGTGTGTTCAGCGCGCAGTCGCTGGGCGGCACCAAGGCCGATCTGGATATCGGCCACCAGGTGTGGGTGCAGGTGGTCAGCGTCGGCCTCACCGTGGTCTGGTCGGCCGTGGTGACCGCGGCCATCCTGCTGCTGGTCAAGGTGGTGGTCGGCCTGCGGGTGACCGAGGAGGCCGAGCGTACCGGCCTGGATGTGACCTCGCATGGTGAATCGGCCTACGAGGCCTGATGCAGTGGTGGGCGGCCCGCACGGGCCGCCCAGCCACGCATGGCGTGGCTCTACTGCATCGTCGGGGCTTATCGCGCACAATCAGGGCATGCACCCGATCCGCACCTCCCTGATGCTCTCGGCCTGCCTGCTGCTGGCCGCCTGCGCCTCCACGCCGCAGGAAATCCGCAACCCGCTCGCCACCTGGGTGCCGTCACCGAACCAGAACGCGCGCACGCCGGTCATCATCGTCATCCACCACACCGAGCAGAAATCGGTGCAGCAGAGCCTGCACACGCTGCGTACCGCCAACAGCGGCGGTCGGGTCAGCGCGCATTATCTGATCGGCGCCGATGGCCATCGCTACCAGCTGGTGGCCGATGAGCGCCGCGCCTGGCATGCCGGCTTCGGGCGCTGGGGCACCATCACCGACCTCAACTCCGCATCCATCGGCATCGAGCTGGACAATGACGGCCGTACGCCCTTCAGCCCCGCGCAGATCGAATCGCTGATCGTGCTGCTGCGCGATCTCACTGAACGGCTGAACATCCCACCGCGGCAGGTGATCGGCCACGCCGACCTGGCGCCGACGCGCAAGGAAGATCCCAGTCGCTTCTTCCCGTGGCAGCAGTTGGCCGAAGCTGGTTTCGGCGTGTGGCCGCGCGCTGCCGATGGTGCTGCGCCGGAAGGCTTCGATGCATGGGCCGCGCTGGCGCGCTTCGGTTATCCGCTGGACAACCGCGAAGCAGCGGTACGGGCGTTCCACCGCCGTTTCCGGGGCAGCGACACCCTGCCGACAACACTCGACGCCGAAGACGCACGCATCCTGCATTCGCTGCTGCTGCAGACGCCATGACCGGTAGCGCCGGGCCACGCCCGGCGAGCGCGAAGCGCGGCCGCGATTGGGAACCGCCGGGCATGGCCCGGCGCTACCCGCCTTCCATGCCCAACGCTTCGCGCAGTGCCGCCACGTGCGCACGCCCAACCGGCAACTCGCTGCCGTCGCTCAACACCAGCCAGTAGCGGCTGCCTGAGGCCGCATGCAGCGTGCGGATCTGGCGCAGGTTGACCAGATAGGAACGGTGGCAGCGGACGAAATCCGCAGGCAGTACCGTGGCCAGCGCGGTCAGGGATTTGTCATGCAGTTCACTGCGGCCGTCGCACAGGCGCACCTGGCTGTAGTCGCCGTCGGCGCGGATCCAGAGCACGTCCGCCAGTTCGACGGTCGCTGTGCCCTGCGCGCGCCAGATACCCAGATAACGCGCGCGGCCGGCGCGGACACCACCGGTGTCGAGCAGCCGTTTCAGCGCCTGGGCGAGGCGCTCGCGTGAGAACGGCTTGGGCACGAAGTCGAGTACGCCGTGCTCGAACGCCTGCAATGCGCGCTCGCGGTGTGCCGACACCACCACGCACTGGTAGCGCCCGGCCACCGCGCGGCGCAGCAGCTCGAAGCCGTCGTCGCCGCCAAGGTTGAGGTCAAGCAGCAGGCCGTCATAGACGCTGCGCTGCAACCGGTCACCGGCCGCTTCCAGATCGGCAACCGCATCGAAACGCGCCCGTGCACCGGTCAACTCGCTGCACAGGCGCAACAGGCGCTGCCGCACCAGGGGTTCGTCCTCGACGATCAGGATGCGCATGTCAGCTCGATCCGGCCACACCAGTGGTCGCCTTCGATGCCCTGCACGAAGCTCCAGCCGGTGGGGCTGGCCGCCGCCAGGCTGGCCTCGATGTAACGTGTACCCGTGCCACGGCCGCGGTGCGGGGCCGAGCCTCGCGCACTGCGCAGTTCCAGTATCCAGCGCGCGTTGTCGCGCTGCACGTGCAGGCGGAAAGGGTGCAGCGCACAGGCACCAGCGCCGGCGTGGGTCAGTGCATTTTCCACCTGTGCGTGCAGGATGCCTGGCGGCAGCGAAATCGCCGCATCTTCGCCATCGACCTCCAGCACCATGCGCCGGTCCAGGGCAAGGCCGACGATATCCAGATGGCTGCGGCACAAGGCCAACTCATCCTGCAGGGGAACGCTCTGGCGGCTGCTGCTGTCGCGCAGGCGATCGAACTGATCGGCCAGCGACTCCACCAGGCGGCTGGCGCGCATCGGCGACAGCTCGATCAGTTCCTGCAGGCAGGTAAGCGTGTTCATCAGCCAATGTGGCTGGATACCCCGTTGCAACAACTGCAACGAAAGCCGTGCGCGCTCTTCGCGCAGCCAGGCGTTGTGCCGGTCCAGCGCCTGCAACTGGGCGGCGTGGCGCAGAAGCAGGAACACCATCAGCACCGCCAGCAGCAGGAAGTAAGGGCCATCAAGGAAGGCGCCGCGTGCGACCAGCAGCGCCAGCAGGCCCGCAGACAGCAGCGCCAGGATCGGCCACCGGTCTTCCTGGTCAACAGGTGCGCGCAACAGCACCCAGGCCGAGGCGAGCAGGCTCAACAGCAGCACCGCCGCTGAGCGGGTGTCGAAGCCGGGCAGCGCGATGGCCGCTGCCATGATCAGCGCCAGATAGATGAGACAACCCGCCCTCGGTAAGGCCACCTCGAAGCGACGCGCAAGATAGGCCGGAAGCAGCATTGCAGCGGCCACATGCAGGGCCAGCAGCCCGACCAGGCGAACACCATGCCAAGGATAGGTGTAGCCCAGCAATGATCGCCACGCCTCGACCGCGGGCAGCGCCAGCCCCACCACACCCAGTGCCAGCAGCAGGCGCGCGCCGGGCGTGCGTGTCTGCCCACGCAGCACCGCCAGGAAATAGAGGCACGCGGCTGCCAGCGCACCGGTGGCGAAGGCCGCGATCAGCCATGGCAGGATGATCTGGCCGTACAGCACGGGGGCTGGCGCGATCAGCACCATCGCATCCGCGCCATGCAGGGAGAAACGCTGGTGCTGGCTGGATGCAAGCACCAGCAGTTCATCGGTAGCGTTGCCCGACGGCGGCGGTAGCGCGCGCACGACGTCTACGCGCCCCGGCTTCTCTTCTTCCGGCGTGCGACCAACAGCGCCATTGCTGATCCATGGCATCCCGTTCCAGTACAGCTGGCTGGCAGCGCGCAACGACAGCCTCACTGTACGTCCATGATCGGCGCCGCTTTCCGGCGCTGGCACCTGCCAGCGCAGCCAGTACGGGCCATGCCACTCCGCCAGCTGCTGCTGGTCCAGCGGCCGCCAAGCCAGGTTCTGCGGTGGGTGCGTTGGCAGGCCGCCGGATGACCCGACATTCGCAGGTGCCATCTGCGCTCCCTGTACAACCCTCATTTCCGGTGGCGGCGTCGACACGATCAGCCAAGCAGCCACGGCCGCAAGCAGTACAGCAAGGACAGCCAGGGTTCGTGGGATCTGCATGGCGGCCATCGTATCGGTTGCGTGGAGGCATTGGACCGGCGTCTGGAGACGTTCGGCAGATGGACGCATCCGCAGCGCTCCGCGGGAGCAGATGCTGGCGGCGCACATTCTTCCATCGGAGCCCAACATGACCCGCAACGCCTGTACGTCTTCCGGCCGTTTCCAGGTTCGTCGCCCCGTCGTGGCCGTCGCCCTCGCCGCGCTCTGCCTGGCCCTCGCCGCCGCCATTCCCGCGCAGGCCGGTCCGGCGGCGCTGGCCTTCGAGCCCTACACACTGCAGACCAAGGGCCATGGCGATGTTCCCGCCGAGATCGCCACGCTGGAGGTGCCGCGACGGCACAGCGAGCCGGACGGGCCGCGGCTGCACCTGAAGGTGGTGCGCCTGCGTGCAACGGCCGGCAATGGCCGCGCTGCACCGGTGGTCTACCTGGCCGGTGGCCCGGGTGGCTCTGGTATCGATACCGCGCGCGGTCCGCGCTGGCCGGTGTTCGACCAGGTGCGGCGCGAAACCGACGTGCTGCTGCTCGACCAGCGCGGCGCCGGCCAGTCCGAGCCGCCGCCGGAATGTCCGCATGAAACACGTTTCGACGACGCCCAACCGCTGCAGCGCGATACGGCCCTGGCCGCAGTGCAGGCCACGGCGGCGAAGTGCATAGCGTTCTGGCGTCAGGCCGGTGTCGATCTCGGCGCTTACACCACGGCAGAGAGTGCCGGCGACCTCGACGACCTGCGGCGCGCGCTGGACGTACCGAAGATCAGCCTGTGGGGCATGAGCTATGGCACCCATCTGGCCCTGGCCACGGTGCGCCTGCACGGTGCCGGTCTTGAGCGCGTGGTGCTGATGGGATCCGAAGGTCCCGACGATACGCTGAAGCTGCCGCTGAGCAGCGACGCGCTGCTGCAGGAGCTGGCGGTGCTTGCCCGCAAGGACGGCTTCGATGACCTCGCCGGATCGACCACCCGCGTGCTGCAGGCGCTGCGCGAGCAGCCGCGGCAGGGCCGCAGCCAGATGCATGAGGGCCGCCAGGTCAGCATCGGCCTGTACGACGCGCAGATCGTCATCGCCAACATGCTGGGGCAACGCGTCCCCCAGCAATGGCTGCCGTTGGTGCTGCGCGAGGCCGAGACGGGCAACTACGACCCGCTGGCAGATATGGTGCTGATCGGGCGCGCCCAGTTCGCGAAGTTCCCGGCCATGGGCCTGGCGATGGACGTCGCCTCCGGGCAGAGCCCGCAGCGCCGGGCGCTGGCGGAAGCACAGGCACGCCAGAGCCTGTTCGGCGACGGGCTGAACTTCCCATTCCCAGCCATCGGCGACGGCCTCGGCCTGGCCGATCTGGGCGAGGGCTTCCGCGGCCCGCTGCACAGCGACGTGCCGGTGCTGTTCATCAGTGGCACGCTGGATGGGCGTACGCCCCCGGCCAATGCCGAGGCACTGCGGCCGGGCTTCAGCAACGGCCACTCGCTGCTGGTGCGCAACGCAAGCCATCACAACGAGTTGTGGACTGGCAACCCGGCCATCGCCCGCAGCATCGTCGGCTTCCTCGCCGGTCGCGTCGTGCGCGATACCGTGCTGGACGTGCCGCCGCCGGTGTTCGCCACCCGCAGCAGTGAGTTGCTGGGCGGCAAGCGATAAGGACCGTCGTGCGGTGCAGGATGCGATCCCGGTCCTGCGCCACGCCCGATTGCACTACATTGGGGCAATGACTGACCTCATCGCCCCTTTCAACCGCACGTGCTGGAGCCTTCTTGCGCTTGCCGTGCTTGCTGGCTGTTCCACCACCGGCACCCGTCCTGAAGCCCCTGCCGCAGTGAAGCCTGCCGCTACCTACGCCAAGGTCGACTGGAACACGTTGCCGGCCGTATCCGATGCCGACCTGCAGGCAGGCTTCGCCGCCTGGCGCAGCAGCTGTACCCGGCTGAAGAACGATGCGACCTGGGCCAAGCCCTGCGCGACCGCCAGCACCTTATCCGACAAGGACGCCAGCGCGATCCGCGCATTCCTGCAGCGCGATCTCGATGTCTATTCCCTGCGCGCCGGTGGCCATCGCGCCGACGGCCTGATCACCGGCTATTACGAACCCATCTACCCCGGCAGCCTCACCCGCACCGACACCGCCACCGTGCCGGTGTACGGCACACCCGATGATCTGGTGGTGGTGCAGCTGGACAGTGTCTATCCCGAACTGAAGGGCAAGCGCCTGCGCGGCCGCGTGGAGGGCAAGGTGCTGAAGCCCTACGACGATGCCGGCAGCATCGCCAGCAAGGGGGCCAAGGCGCCGGTGCTGGCCTGGCTGACCGATCCGATGGACCTGCAGCTGCTGCAGATCCAGGGCTCGGGCCGCGTGCGCCTGTCCGATGGCAGGCAGGTGCGGCTGGCCTATGCCGAGCAGAACGGCCATCCCTATCGCGCGATCGGCCGCTGGCTGGTGGAGCAGGGCGAGCTGAAGAAGGAAGACGTCACCATGGACACGATCCGCGCATGGGCGAAGGCACATCCGGCGCGGGTACCCGAGTTGCTGCGCAGCAATCCCAGCTACGTGTTCTTCGTGCGCAGCGCGGACAGCCCGGAAGGCCCGCGTGGTTCATTGAACGTGCCGCTGACCGCCGGCTACAGCGTGGCGGTGGATCGCACCGTGGTGCCGCTGGGCAGCCTGCTGTGGCTGTCGACCGCGCGCCCGGACGGCACGCCGGTGGTGCGCCCGGTGGCCGCGCAGGATACCGGTGGCGCCATTGCCGGCGAGGTACGCGCCGATCTGTACTGGGGCAGCGGCGATGCCGCCGGCAAGCTGGCCGGCGACATGAAGCAGAAGGGCAATATCTGGATGCTGTGGCCGAAGGGCGTGGCGCTGCCGCAGTAGGTCAGCAGGGGTCAGATCCCCTTCCGCAGGAAAGGGATCTGACCCCATATGCCTGATAATGGCGCCCTTCCGATCTCTCCGGCCGCACCTGCGGCCAGGACAAATGCAATGAAATACGCAAAGAACAACGCAAAATCCAACACGAAGAAGTACTACAAGCACTGGGCCGAGTCGGGCCTGGGCAAGGGCAACGTGCTGATGGAAGCCCGTGGCGAGAAGATCGTGCGCCAAGTCGAAATCTACGGCACCAAGATGGTCTGGGCCGATGAGCATGCCCACAGCGATGATCGTTTCCTGCTGGCTGACCAGCCGGTGTCGTTCATGGATTTCGACGAAGACGACGAGATCAGCGCGCGCGAGTTTGAGATTGCCTGGAAGAAGGCCAGGGAAGCCACCGGCTACCCCGTTTAAGGTCGAGGGGCCTGCAATCATCAGATAGCTGGCGAAATCGAAATGTTATAAAGTTTCATTTCCAGCCTCCCGCCCCCTTCCCGATGAAGACTCCCACGCTGGTGGCCGCGCTCGCGGCCGCCCCATTCGCCCCTGAAGCATTCGCCCAGTCTGCCGACGCCGCGCTCACCCTGGGCAAGGTCGATGTGCACCAGCACAGCGAGGGACAACTGAGCGCGCACCAGGTGCTGACCTCGGTGGACGTGCTGGGCGCGGACCAGATCGAAAGCCGCAACGTGTCGCACAGCTGGGAACTGCTTGGGCAGATGCCCGGCATCCAGCTGACGGAAACCCGGCAGGGCGCCGAGTCGGGCAAGGTCAGCTTCCGCGCCTTCAACGGCGAGGGCTACCTCAATGCCATCAAGACGCTGATCGACGGCATCCCCAGCAACGTCAACAGCGGCAACCAGCGTTTCATCGACATGCTGTTTCCGCTGGAAATCAGCTACATCGAAGTCGTGCGCGGTACCAACGACCCGCGCTACGGCCTGCACAACATCGGTGGCAACGTGAACTTCGGCACGCGCCAGGGCGGCACCTACACAGACGCGCGCCTGGCCTACGGCAGCTACAACACCCGCGATGCGCAGCTGGCAGTGGGCCGCGAAGCCAACGGATTCGCGCAGAACTACTTCGTCGGCACCCAGGCCAGCGACGGCTACCGCGACCACGACAGCTCGAAGAAATACTCGCTGGGCGGCAAGTGGTTCTTCGGTTCGCTGGAGGATGGACTGCGCATCGGCTTGACCGCGCGCGCCTACCACCATGAGGCCGACGAACCCGGTTTCATGACCGCGGAAGAGCTGCATGCGGGCCGTCGCCGCAGCGACCTGCGCAACGCCAATGACGGCGATGACCGCGACATGCGCCAGTTCGCCGCGCACCTGGACATGAAGCTCAGCGACGCGGTGACCTTCGGCACGCGGCTGTACTACAACCGCTATGAAGACGATCGCCGGGTGACCTTCAGTGACCTGCCCACCGGCAATCTGCCGCGCCAGCGCCGTGTGTGGGACGAGCGCCAGGCGGGCCTGCTCGGCACGCTCACCTGGCAGGCCAGCCCCATGCTCACCGTGGAGGGCGGGCTGAACTACGAACAGCAGGACAATGGCTACGTCCGCGAGCGCTACGCCTACGCCGAACCCACCGATTTCAGCCGTCCTCCGGCACGCGTGCAGAACAACGACCGCCACAGCTTCGACAACTGGGGTGCGTACGTGCAGGCGATCTACCAGCCAGCCGATGCATGGAAGATCGTGCCGGCCTACCGTGTGGACCGTTTCAGCGGCCACACCCGGCTGATGAACGGCACCAGCGGTCGCCTGCAGGATTACGGCAGCATCGGCCAGCCCAAGCTGAGCGTCATCCACAGCCTGGGCGAGCACACCCACGTCTACGCAAACTGGGGCCGCACCTTCCAGGTACTGACCGGTTCCACCGCGCCGGCCTACCTCACCCCGGGGCAGGCACCGATGCAGCCCTCCACCAACACCGGCATGGAGCTGGGCCTGAAATTCCAGCCCTTTGCCGGCAGCCAGGCCCGCCTGGCGGTATGGCAGCAGGATGCGGAAAACGAAGTGTCCAACATGCCGGCCACCGGCACCACGGTCACGCTGGGCAAGACCCGCCGCCGCGGTGTGGATGCGCAGATCAGCGCGCAGCTGGGAGACGCGTGGACCCTGTGGGCTTCGCATGCCTACCAGGAAGCGAAGATCACCCGCGACGACCGCGCGCCCGGCGTGTCCCTGCAGGGACGCGAAGTCGCGGCCACGCCGCGCCACATCAGCAACCTCGGCCTTGACTACCAGGCCAGCGATGCCCTGCAGCTGGGCCTGCAGGCGCGTGCGCAGGGCGATTACTACCTGGAAGAGCGCAACGTCACGGGCAAGTTCGGTGGCTTCGCCGTGCTCGACCTCAGCGCCAGGTACCAGATCACCCCGGCCTGGAGCGTGGACCTGCAGCTGAAGAACGTCACCGGCCGCGACTATGCCTACGCGTGGTACGACAGCTTCTTCTGGGACAGCGCCCGGCCGATGTTCTCGCCCGCCCCGGGCCGCGCGGTCTTCGTTGGGCTCAACATGAAGCTGTAACCGCAACGCCGGTAGTGGTCGAGCTTGCTCGACCCGCGCAAGGGGTCAGATCCCTTTCCGACCGGAAAGGGTGCTGACCCCGTGCCCCTGTTTTGCACTACATTGGTGCAATGTCCGACCCCGCGCCCCCGCCTTCTCTCGACGCCCTCGGCACGCCGCTGGCCTGGTCCGGGCCCGATGGCCGCATCGCCGGCTGCAACCCGGCCTTCGCGCGCTGGCTGGGCGTCAGCGGCCGGCGCCTGCTCGGCCAGCCGTTGGCCGCGCTGGAAGTGCAGGGTGAGGCGCTGGCCCATTTCCTGGCCCGCGACGAGCGCGACAGCCTGCGCCTGAACCGGCTGGCGCTGGCCTTGCCCGGTGAGGCAGCGCGTTTCGCCGAAGGCTGGATGAGCCGCCGCGACGATGGCGGCTGGCTGCTGGAGGCGCATCCGGTCGATGAGTTTCCCGGGCTCGACCCGACCCAGGCCCTGCCCAGCGCGCTCAGTGCGGCGCTGAAGGGTCTGGCGCATGAACTGCGCAATCCGCTGGCCGGGTTGAAGGGCGCCGCGCAGCTGCTGGCGCGCCGCGCCGCGCAGCGCGATGCCAGCGAACGCGAGCTGATCGATCTGATCGGTTCGGAGATCGAGCGGCTCAATGGCCTGTTGGAGCAACTGCTGTCACCGGCGCCGGCCGCGCCGCATGCGGCGCTGAACATCCACGCCGCGTTGGAGCGCGTGCTGCGTCTGGCCGAGAACGAGGCCGGCTGGGCGGTGCGCCTGCAGCGCGATTACGACCCCAGCATCCCCGAATTCGACGGCGACGCCGACCGCCTCACTCAGGCGGTATGGAACCTGGTGCGCAATGCCATCCAGGCCGGCGCCGGCAACATCACCCTACGCACCCGCGTTGAACACGGGGTGCGCATCGCCGAACAGCTGCACACCCTGGCGTTGCGCCTGGAAATCGCTGACGACGGCCGTGGCGTGCCCGAGGAACTGGCCGAACACCTGTTCCTGCCGCTGGTCAGTGGTCGCGCCGAAGGCACTGGCCTGGGCCTGGCGCTGGCCCAGCAGGTCGCACGCGAGCATCGCGGCACGCTGACCTACCGGTCGCGTCCGGGCCATACCGTATTCACCCTGCTGCTGCCGATCGGCAACGGCACTGCCACCGCCGAGGAGGCCCCGCGCGATGTCTGAGTCTTCCTCGTCCGCGCCGTGCATCTGGGTGGTCGACGATGACCGCGCCGTGCGCTTCGTGCTGTGCACCGCGCTGCGCGAGGCCGGCTACCAGGTGCTCGACTTCGACAGCGCCGCACCCGCATTGAAAGCGCTGGCCGAAAGCCCGCCGCCGGCGCTGCTGTTCACCGACGTGCGCATGCCCGGCGACGATGGCCTGGTGCTGCTGGACAAGCTGAAGGCCGCGCTGCCGCAGTTGCCGGTGGTGGTGATGTCGGCCTACACCGATGTCGCCAGTACCGCCGGTGCGTTCCGCGGTGGTGCGCATGAGTTCCTGTCCAAACCGTTCGACCTGGATGATGCGGTAGCGCTGGCCCAGCGCGTGCTGCCTGCAGTGGCGCCGGCCTTGGCTGCGCCCACTCCCGCCGCAGACGCAGCCAGCGACCAGCCGCCGCAGCTGGTGGGCGACACGCCACCGATGCGCGCGCTGTTCCGCGCCATCGGCCGCCTCGCGCAGGCGCCGCTGGCGGTGTTGATCATCGGCGAGACCGGTACCGGCAAGGAGCTGGTGGCCAATGCGCTGCACCGCGAATCGCCACGTGCGCAGCATCCGTTCGTCGCCCTGAACACCGCCGCGATTCCCGCCGAACTGCTGGAAAGCGAGCTGTTCGGCCACGAAGCGGGTGCGTTCACCGGTGCGCAGCGGCGCCACATCGGCCGCTTCGAGCAGGCCAACGGCGGCACCCTGTTCCTTGATGAAATCGGCGACATGCCGTTGCCGTTGCAGACGCGCCTGCTGCGTGTGCTCGCCCAGGGCGAATTCTTCCGCGTAGGTGGACGCGAACTGATCCGCGTCGATGTGCGCGTGGTCGCCGCCACCCATCAGGATCTGGAAGGCCTGGTCGCGCAGGGAAAATTCCGTGCCGACCTGCTGCATCGCCTCGACGTGGTGCGTCTGCAGCTGCCGCCGCTGCGCGAGCGCCGCGAGGATATCGCGCAGCTGGCCACCACCTTCCTGGCTGCGGCCGCGCGCAAGCTCGATACGCCGCCCAAGCGCTTGACCGCAGCCGCCTTGCAGGCGCTGCGCGAGCACGACTGGCCGGGCAACGTCCGCGAACTGGAAAACGTGTGCTGGCGCATGGCTGCACTGGCTGCTGCAGACACGATCGGCGTGGCCGATGTCGATACCGCGCTCAATCGTACCCGCAGCCGGCGCAACAGCACGGCCGCCGGCGATCCGGGCCAATGGGAAGCGCTGCTGTCCGAATGGGCTCGCCGGCAGCTGGCCGAAGGCACCGAGGGCCTGCACGCACAGGTACGCGAACGGGTCGACCACGCCCTGCTGGAGGCCGCGCTGCAGATCACCCACGGCCGTCGCGCCGAAGCCGCCGCGCGTCTGGGCCTCGGCCGCAATACGCTTACCCGCAAGCTGGGCGCCGGTCGCCGTCGCGGCGGCCATTGAACGATGCCTGCACGCGATCCTCGCACCCGCTTGCCGAACTGTTGATCCTCCATGGACGATGCCGTCCGTAGTGTTACCTGCAAGGAGTCCTCGATGCGTTTGTCCTTCGCCCTTCTGCCGCTGTCCGCCGCCGTGCTCCTGTCTGCCTGTGGCAGCGCGCCGAAGAAGCCGCAGCCCACACCGCCTCCGGCAACGGTGGTCAGCACCGCCAAGCAGGCCGAAGCCAACCTCGCGCCTGCCTCGGCCAGCATCGTCAGTGGCCGCCTGGCGTTGATGGTGGAACCCGGCGGCGTGCACCTCACCGGTCTGGTGGGAGGCCTGCAGCCGATGCAGCAGGCCGGCTTCCACATTCATGAGCGCGGTGACTGCAGCGCGGTGGATGCCAGCAGCGCCGGCAACCACTTCAATCCCGCCGGTGTCGCGCACGGTCGTGCCGGTAGTGGCAAGCACCACCTGGGCGACATCGACAACCTGCAGGCCGATGCGCAGGGCCGTGCCAACATCGATGTGCATCTGAAGGGCGTTACCCTGGGCGGAGGCGCCGCCACGGATATCGCCGGACGTGCACTGGTGGTGCATGCCAAGGCCGACGACTATCGCAGCCAGCCCGCCGGCAATGCCGGCGTCCGCATCGCCTGCGGCGTGATCCGGGTAACCCGCTGATCACGCCCCCGGCATTTTCCAAGGAGAGTTTCCATGCGTCTGATCCACACTTCGCTGTTCGCCGCCATCGCTGCACTGGGCCTGGCCGCCTGCAACCAGCAACCGGCCGCACCGGCCGCCGAAGCCCCGGCCACCACCCCGGCCGAAGGTTCGGCAGCACCGGCCGATCCGGCCACCGCACCGGCTACCGCAGCGGCCCCGGCAGCCAATGCCTCGGCCACTGCCGAGCTGGCACCGACCCGGGGCAATGAAACCAAGGGCTCGATCACCTTCAAGCTGGTCGACGGCAAGGTTCACGCGTCCGGCCAGATCACCGGCCTGAAGCCGGGCAGCGAGCACGGCTTCCATATCCACGAGAAGGGTGACTGCAGCGCGCCGGACGGCATGAGCGCCGGCGGCCACTTCAACCCGGGCAAGCAGGACCACGGCAACGTGGCCGCCGATCCGCACCACGGCGGCGACATGCCCAACATCAAGGCCGACGACAAGGGCGTAGCCACCGTCGATGGCCCGGTGTCGAGCAACGTCAACATCGGCAAGGGTGATGATTTCGACATCATCGGCCGCGGCCTGATCGTCCACGCCGACGCAGACGACTACAAGACCCAGCCGACCGGCAACGCCGGTGCGCGACTGGCGTGCGCGGTGATCAGCAAGGCCCCGTAAGAAATGAAAAAACGCCGGCGCAAGCCGGCGTTTTTCTTTGCACTGCTTCCTGTAGAGCCGAGCCCACGCTCGGCTGCTCTTCCAGGGCCCTGAGCCGAGCATGGGCTCGGCTCTACAACACGTCGCGGCCACCGTTTCCTATCAGCGCGCCAGCAGTTCGCGCGCGTCCTGCCCAGCCTCGCAATGCACGAACAGCACCGGCACACCGTGCGCTTCCAGCACCGCGGCCATCTGCCGCTGGCGCATCAGGAACTGCTCGTAGATGCCCTGCAGTCGCTCGCAGTCGCCCTTGCCGTGGTTGTAATGCGCGCACCAGCCGGCCGGGTCGAACAGCGCCATGCGCGCTTCGCCCTGCGTATAGCGCAGCAACGGCTCGGGCGCGTCGCTCAGCCACTCGTCCTGGCCCGGGGCCATGATCGCGGTTTCAATCAGCGGCCACAGTGCGGCCAGGCCCTGGTTGTCGTACTGCATCGACATCATCGCGGCCAGGTCGTTCACGGTGAAATAGCGCGCATGCTCGACGCGCGCACCGAACGTGTTCTGTGCCATCAGCGCGGTATCGGCATGGGCCATGCCATTGGCCAGCAGCACCTCTTCCAGCGCATCGGCCACGGCCGCCGTGGTTGCCACCTCGCTGCCGGTCAGCAGGAACGGCACCACCCGCAGGCCACCGCCTACCAGGGTCGCGTCGGCCTGGAATGGCAGCGGTACATCACCGCTGGCATCGGCGCCGAAGGCCAGCACGCGCGGGCCCTGGTTGCGGCCGGGCGCACGCATCTGCAGTTCTTCCAGGCGGCGATGGATCGGCCAGCCCGGGCGAAGCACTTCGGCCGGATCGAAATGGGCGGCGGCGAACACCAGGTCCAGCTCGGCCACCTGTGGCACCAGCTTGGACAGGTCGCGGCCGACGCGTTCGGCCAGTTCACCGGCCTGTTCAGCGCTGAGCACCGCCTGGCGGGGGATTTCGCCGCCGGCCAGTTCCAGGGCCAGCACGCCAAGGGCATTCATCGCAGGGTCGGGTTTGCTCATGGTTCCACGGTTGGCCCATCACAGGGCGGCAGCTACACTTGGCCCCATTATGCCTGCTCTGTCGTGCAGGCCATGTTGCAGACACCCTCATCCATGCCAGGTATCTCCATGCCCAACGCTCGTCCCGTCGCCATCCTCGGTGGCGTCCGCATTCCGTTCTGCCGCCAGAACACCGCGTATTCGGATGTCGGCAACCTCGGCATGTCGGTGCGCACGCTGGGAGCGCTGGTCGAGCGCTTCGGCCTGCACGGCCAGCAGCTGGGCGAAGTGGCGATGGGTGCGGTCATCAAGCACTCCAGCGACTGGAACCTGGGCCGCGAAGCCACGCTGTCCTCGGGCCTGTCGCCGTTGACCCCCGGCATCACCCTGCAGCGCGCCTGCGGTACCTCGCTGGACAGCATCATCACGGTCGCCAACAAGATTGCGCTGGGCCAGATCGAGTCCGGCATCGGCGGCGGTTCGGACACCACCTCAGACGTGCCGATCGTGTACGGCAAGAAGCTGCGTGCGCGGCTGCTGGCGGCCAACCGTGCCAAGAGCACCGGCGACAAGATCCGCGCGCTGACCTCCGGCTTCAAGTTCGCCGAGCTCAAGCCGGAGTTCCCGGGCGTGGCCGAACCGCGTACCGGCAAGAGCATGGGTGACCACTGCGAGGACATGGCCAAGGAGTGGAACATCTCGCGCGACTCTCAGGACGAGTGGGCGGTGTCCTCGCACAAGAAGCTGGCTGCTGCTTATGAGCGCGGCTTCTTCAACGACCTGATCGCACCGTTCCGCGGCGTCGAGCGCGACAACATCCTGCGCGCCGACACTTCGCTGGAGAAGCTGGCCACGCTGAAGCCGGCCTTCGACAAGGTGTCCGGCCGCGGCACCCTGACCGCTGCCAATTCCACCCCGCTGACCGACGGCGCCGCCGCCGTGCTGCTGGCCAGCGAAGAGTGGGCACGCGCACATGGCCACGAGCCGCAGGCCTACCTGCGCGACGCGCACGTGTCGGCCGTCGATTTCGTGCACGGCGAAGGCCTGTTGATGGCACCGACCGTGGCCGTGCCGGAGATGCTCAAGCGCAACGGCCTGACCCTGCAGGACTTCGACATCTACGAGATCCACGAAGCCTTCGCCGCACAGGTGCTGTGCACCCTGCGCGCGTGGGAGAGCGAGGATTACTGCCGCAACCGGCTGGGCCTGGATGCGCCGATGGGCCGCATCGACCCGGACAAGATCAACCTGCTGGGCTCGTCGCTGGCCACCGGCCACCCGTTCGCCGCTACCGGCGCACGCGTGATCGCCACGGCCGCCAAGCAGCTGGCCGAGCGCGGCGGTGGCCGTGCGCTGGTGTCGATCTGCACCGCCGGCGGCATGGGCGTGGTGGCGATCGTCGAACGTTGATGCGACTGCTCTGGTAGATGCCAAGCTCGCTTGGCACTGCTCGATGAGCATCCACGCATGGCGTGGATCTACACACAAGAACGCCGCCCGATGGGCGGCGTTTTTGTTATCCCGGTGCGGCCACACGCCAACCAAGGTTGGCGTCTACCGAAGCGGGTTACGGCAATCGCGGGTTGCCGAATTCGTCGCGTTCCTCGTTGGCGTCATACACCGGCGGCAGCGGCGCAATCGACTGCTCCTCGACGGTCGCATGCAGCGGCGGGTCGACCACCGCTGCCGGTGCACGCACCAGCGCTACGCTGTCTTCGCCGCGCTGCAGGCGCAGTGCGTTGGTCAGGCACTGCGCGGCCAGCACATGCTCGCCACGTTGCGCGAAGGCTTCGCCCAGCGCTTCCCACGCAGGGGCGCCGGCGCCAGCGGCGATGGCTTCATGCAGGAACGCGTCGGCGGTGTCCCACTGTTGCTGCGCCAGCGCGATGTGGCCCTGGGCCAGGCGCAGGGCTGCCGAATCGTCGTGCACGTTGCGCCAGCGCTGCAGGTTGGCCTGGCGTGTAGCCAGACGCTCGGCCGGCAGACGGCCATACAGCGCCACCAGTTCGTCATCCCAGCGATGGTCCAGCGCCTGCTCAAGCGCCAGCAGTGCAGGTTCGTCCCAGTCCAGTGCAACCGCACGGGTGGCGTAGGCGGCAACCACGTCCGGGGTCGGTCGCAGCGCCTTCGGCGTGGCTTCCCATTGCGCAGCCAGGGCGTTGACGTCGGCCGCTTCCAGCAGCGCCTGTGCGGCCAGGCGTGCTTCCAGTTCGCTGCTTGCCTCGGCCGGCAGCACCTTGGTCTGGCGCAGTGCGCCCAGTTGGCCGTAAGCCTCGTGCGCGCGCCCAGCACGTGCCAGCGCTTCGGTACGCAGCCACAGACCGCGCGGCGGCAACGGCTGGATCGCCGCCACGTCCAATGCGTTGATCGCATCCACCGGCAGATCGTTGGCCAGCAGCTGCTCGGCACGCAGCAATGCCTGCAACGTCGCATCGCTTTCACCCAGACGCTGCAGCAGCGCCTCGGCAGCGGGCGCATCGGCGCGCACCTGCGCACTGCGCACGGCGTTGGCCAGGGCAACGCCACTGACTTCCGGATCCCTGGCGGCGCCGTCCAGCAGCTTCTCAGCGCGCTGCCACTGGCCATGCTCGTACGCCAGCAGACCATCGATCAGGCGCACCCGGCCCTGCTTGCGGCGGTAGCGGCCCCAGGCACGGAACGGTGCGGCGATCAGGCTCCACAGCAGCCACAGCACCAGCACGCCGATCACCGACAGCAGCGCTACCTTCGGCAGGTTGCTGTGGTAGTCGTAGCCGGCGTAGCGCAGGGTCACTTCGCCGTAGCGGTTCAGGTCATCGGTGCCGAGCCATTGCGCAGCAACTACGCCAATGGCCACTGCCAGCAACAGCACGACCAGTGATTGCAGGGGTTTCATACGGGCTTACCTCCGGTCGGTCTGGGTACGCAGTTGTTGCAGGGTGCTGCCAAGCACGGTGTCATCGGCCTGCAATGGCAGCGTGCGCAGGGCATGGAGTTCAGCACGTTGCGCGCGCAGGTCCGGTGAATCCGGCCAGCGCCGCTGCGCCCAGAGATCGATTCTGTTCAGCGCGGCATCGCGGCCGCTGCCATCGCCGCGCTCGATCGCGGCGCGGGCCAGGGTCAGTTCCAGCTGCAGCGCCGTGTCGATGGTGGTGCGCTCGGCCGAGGTCAGCGGACCGTTCAGACGGCTCGGGGTGATGTCCACGAAGGGCGCCAGCGCGGCCTGCCACCACGGTTTCGCGGTGTTGTCGGCGGGTGTCTGCGCGATCTGCGAAGGCAGGCCCTGCAGGGCCTTGCCCAGCGCGTCCAGGCGTTGCAGCGACTGCACGCGAGGACCAGCGCCCAACGCATCCAGCGCGTTGCGTTCCTGCACCAGTGTCTGGCGCAGGTTCAGGCCGTCGCTGTCGGGAAGATCGGCCAGTGCAGTGGCGGCCAGCGCATACAGCCGGCGCGAGCCCTCCACGTCATCGGCGAACGCCAGACGCTGCGCGGCCTGGGTCAGAAGGAGTTCGGCCTCATCGCGCCGCACCGCTTGGCGGCCCTGGTTGGCGCTGTCGGCCAGCTTGGCCAGATTCTCTTCCAGCAAGGCACTGCGTTGTGACAGGCCCAGCATTTCGTCGCGCAGCACCCGATTGGTGGTGGCCGCATCCTGCAGGCGCTGGCTGGCAGCGCGCTGGTCGCGGCGCAAGGCCTCGACCGTGGCCTCCAGTCCCTTCAGCTGCACGGCGGTGGTCTGTGCCTGTGCCAGCTGGTCGTTCTGCTGCTTCTGCCAATAGTGGTAACCGGCATAGCCGCCCGCGCCAAGCACCGCCAGCACGGCAAGCGGCAGCAGCCAGCGCACGGGGCGATGGGGCGATGGAGCGGGCGGCAGAGTGTCGTTCATCGGGCTTCCTTGTCGGCGGCAACGCCGGAACAGATCCGGCAGGCAGCGTTGTGCACAGCATCACTGTTGCCAACGACACCGGCAAGCCACTGCCGGGTGCCTGTTCAGGTCGCTGCTGGGCCGGTGAGCGCCGTGTGTGCAGCGGCGATCAACTGAAGATGGGTGGGGCCTTCGCTGCGCACTACCCGGCTTAGCCCCAGTGCCTGCGCCTGCGCGCCCAGCCGCTCGCTGGCCACCAGTGTGATCGCGTTCGCCTGCAGCCGCTGCTGCCAGTGTGCAGGCAACTGCTGCCAGAAACGCTGCAATGCCTCGCCACTGCTGACAGCCAGCAGCCAGGGCGTGGGAGAACGGGCCAAACGCGCCAGCATGCGCCGCGACAAGAGCAGCGGCAGCCGTCGGTAAACATCGGCGCGGATGATCTGTGCGCCCGCGGCCTGCAGTTCGGCGGCAATCAGCCCACGCCCTCCCGGTGCGGTCACCAGCCCGATCCGCATGCCCCGCACATCGCCCAGCACCGGCATCGCCAGCAGGCCTTCGCTGTCCATCCGCTGGGGGGCATGGACGTCGGCGACGCCATGCGCCAGCAGCGCGCGCGCGGTGCCTTCGCCCACGGTCAGCCACGGGCTGCGTTGCGCTGCTGCCAGCGGTATCAGGCTGGCCGCCGCAGCGACGGCCGCCGGGCTGGTGAACACCACCCGATCGCCGGTCAGCGCCCGTTGCAATTGCTGCAATGCGGTAATGTCCTGCAGGCGTTGCAGCCGCCAGGGCGAAAGCGCGACGGTACGGCCTCCCAGCCCTGCTGCGGCGTGGCGCAGCGCCGCCTGCTGACCCTGCGGGCGCAGTGAGATCAGGGTCCAGCCAGTGGGTATCGTATGGTTGGCCATTCCCGTCATTATGCGGGCCCTTTGTTGTCGTGGTTGCTGCTGATGGCTGTTGATGCCCTGACCTCTTCGCTGGCTGCCCTGCAGGACGTGCTGGACTGCATGCCGGCGGTCCGCGCGATGCAGATCCGCCTGGATGGCTATGCCGACGGCGTGCTGCGCATCACCGCGCCGCTGGTGGCCAACGTCAACGACAAGGGCAACGCGTTCGGCGGCAGCCTGGCCTCGGTGCTGACCCTGTCCGGCTGGGCGCTGGTCAGCCTGAGGCTGCGCCTGGCCGGCCACGACGCCGAGGTCTACGTGGCCGACAGCAACCTGCGCTACCTGGCGCCGGTCTACGAAGACCTGCATGCCCACGCCGAAGCCACCGCAAGCGGCGCCTGGGACACCTTCCTGGCCACCTTCCGCCAGCGCGGCAAGGCCCGCATCAGCATTGTCGCGACCCAGCCCGGCGCCGATGGCAAGGCCGCGGCCGAATTCAGTGGTCGTTTCGTTGCCTTCGCCAAAGGGTAGGATGGCAGGCTGACGCCCTGCGGAACCCACCGATGCGCCGCCTCATCCAGATCCTCCTGTGTTCCCTGCTGCTGCTCAGCGCCGCTGCCGGTGCTGCCGCCGACGACCTCAGCCGCAAGCAGCGCAAGCTGCTGGAAGAGACCCAGATCGCCTACGGTGCCACCATCCGCTGGGGCAGCATGGACGATGCCATCGGTTACCTGGACCCGCAGCTGCGCAAGTCCAAGCCGCCAACCGAGTTCGAGCTCAACCGCTATGCGCAGCTGCGCGTATCGTCCTACCGCGAGCGCAGCAGCGCATCGCTTGAGGGTGGCCAGGTCGAGCGCCGGGTCGAAATCGGGGTGATCAACCAGAACACCCAGGCCGAGCGCACCGTGGTCGTCACCGAGCGCTGGCGCTGGGATCCGGAAGCCAAGCGCTGGTGGCAAAGCGCGGGCCTGCCGGACCTCTGGCAGGGGCAGTGACGGGGCGCGTCCGGCTTGTGCGACAATCGGCGCCCGCTTAATCGACCCGTGACCTGAGTGAATTACGAAGAGTTGCTGGCCTTCGCAGGCCGAAACCCGATGCTGTCCGCGGCCCTGGTCGGCCTGACCGTGGCCCTCATCGTCACCGAAATCCGCCGCCTGTTCCGGGGCTTCAAGGGCATCAAGCCTGCCGAACTGACCCAGCTGATCAACGCGGGCGGCACGGTGGTGGTGGATCTGTCGCCCAGCGCCGATTTCGAAAAGGGCCACATCGCCGGCAGCCGCAGTGCCCAGGCCAGCGCGTTCGGCCCCGAGCACAAGCTGGTGGCCAATGCCAAGCAGGCCCCGGTGGTACTGGTGTGCCGCAGCGGCAACGCGTCCGAGACCGCCGCCAAGGCGCTGAAGAAGGCCGGCTTCGAGAAGGTCTTCGTGCTCGACGGCGGCATCCCCGCGTGGCAGCAGGCAGAACTGCCGCTGGTCAAGGGCCGCAACTGATCGCAGGCGGTGGCGGAAGTGGCCTTGTTTGCGCCCTCCGCCGCCCCCATCGCAGTAATTCGACCATCGTTTTCATTGCATTCACTGGAGTTACTGGAAATGTCCGAAGAGACCACCAACGGCGCTGTCGCGCCGGTCGATGCCGCCACCGGCCCCGCGTTCACCGTCGAGAAGATCTACGTCAAGGACGTTTCCTTCGAGTCGCCGAATGCTCCGTCGATCTTCAACGACCAGGTGCAGCCGGAACTGCAGCTCAACCTGAACCAGCAGGTCCAGCGTCTGGGCGAGAATGCCTTTGAAGTCGTGCTGGCCGTGACCCTGACCTGCCAGGCCGGCGAGCGCACCGCGTACGTGGCCGAAGTGAAGCAGGCCGGCGTGTTCGGCCTGGTCGGCCTGGACCCGCAGTCGATCGACGTGCTGCTCGGCACCCAGTGCCCGAACATCCTGTTCCCGTACGTGCGCCAGCTGGTCAGCGACCTGATCCAGGCCGGCGGCTTCCCGCCGTTCTTCCTGCAGCCGATCAACTTCGAAGGCCTGTACGCAGAAACCCTGCGCCAGCGCCAGGAGCAGGGCGACGCACCGTCGCTGGCTGACTCCGAGCCGGCCGGCAACGCCTGATCCCGGCCGCGACGTCACGGATGAGCACTACCGCTGACAAGATTGCCGTACTCGGCGCCGGTTCCTGGGGAACCGCGCTGGCTACGCTGCTCGCCCGGCACGGTCGCCAGACCGTGCTGTGGGGGCGCGATGCCGCCGTGGTTGAAGCCATCGACCAGCGCCACGAGAATCCGCGCTACCTGCCGGGCATTCCGTTGCCGGAATCGCTGCGCGCCACCACCGACCTCGCGTCGGCGGTGGAGGGTGCCGCCTGGATCCTGGTGGTAACCCCGTCGCATGCATTCGGTGAAACCGTGCGCGCGCTGGCGCCGCTGCGTCCGGCCGGTGCCGGCGTGGCCTGGGCGACCAAGGGCTTCGAGCCCGGCTCTGGCCGCTTCCTGCATGAAGTGGCGCGCGAAGTGCTGGGTGAGGACGTGCCGCTGGCCGTTGTCACCGGGCCGTCGTTCGCCAAGGAAGTAACCCTGGGTCTGCCGACCGCGATCACCGTGCACGGCGACGTGCCCGAGTTCGCGCAGACGGTGGCCGAGGCGATGCATGGCCCGGCGTTCCGCGCCTACACCGGCGACGACATGGTCGGTGCCGAACTGGGCGGTGCGATGAAGAACGTGCTGGCCGTGGCCACCGGCGTGGCCGATGGCATGCAGCTGGGCCTGAACGCCCGTGCCGGCCTGATCACCCGCGGCCTCAACGAGATGCTGCGCCTGGCCGCAGCGATCGGCGCCAAGCCGGAAACGCTGATGGGCCTGGCGGGCCTGGGCGACCTGGTGCTGACCTGCACCGGCGACCTGTCACGCAACCGTCGCCTGGGCCTGGCCCTGGGCCGCGGGCAGACGCTGCAGGACGCCATCCGCGAAATCGGCCAAGTGGTCGAGTCGGTGCAGACCGCCGACGAAGTGATGCGACAGGCGCGCCGTCATGGCATCGACCTGCCGATCTCCGACCGTGTGCGCGCCGTGCTGCATGGCGAGCAGACCCCGGAAGAAGGATTGCGTGCGCTGTTGGCACGCGAACAGAAACCGGAGTATCCGGACACGCTGTTCAAGTGAATCGAAAAACCCCGGCCCAGCGCCGGGGTTTTTTTGTGCGTGCGCGACACCCATCCACGCATGGCGTGGATCTACTGTGGAACCCGTAGCGCCCATCATCGCGACCGCGGCGGCGCGTTGGTGTTGTCCATGTCCGAAAAGATCATCCACGGCCCACCCGCTTCCCGCTTCAACGTCAGAGTGAACTTCCCGGTATCGCCCACGTTGTTGCCGTAGGTGTAGGCGCCGATGATGTAACCGGTGGTTTCCTCGGCGGCATAGGCCAGCGCGCGAAGCCGCAACGGGCTGCTTCCCTCGCCGGCATACGCTGCCTCGATCGCCGCGCGCCCGCGCACAGGCGGCTGATTGCTCTGCAGAATGAAACCGTCCTCGGCGAACAACCCGGCCAATGCCTTCGCATCACCCGTGCGCCACGCCTGTTCGTAATCGCGCAGCACGCGATCCAGCGCAGCGGGCAGGGCGACATCGGCAAGGCGTGCGGCGGACTCCTGCGCAACAACAGGCCCGGCCATCAACAGGCCACTGAGAACAATCACGGCAAGTCTTGAACGACGCATGCGTCTGCATCCTGGCGGTGATGGAAGGCGTGACTGCCAGAGTATCCGTCTTGGCTGGCGGGTAGAATCACGCGGGCGCCAGCTGGGCGAATGCACACAGGACAGGGAATGACGTCTCGAATGATGGGAATGGCGGCGATGGTCGCGTTGCTGGCCGCGTGCACGCAGACGCCGGCACCCGCACCGGACGCAGGCACAGCTGCCGCGCCCGCCGCTGCCGCTGCAGCGGCAGCGGACGCCCCAGCCGCCACCGCCGCAGTGGTTGAGAACGAGCCGTCCATCGAAGACGGGGTGGACCCTTCGGTGTGGGACAACGAAGGTGAGCCGGAAGGAGAGACCCCCGGCGCGGAGCTCACCTGCAAGGACAATCCGCTGGCCACCTATTTCTTCACCCTGGTCGGCGGCAACATCGTGGACGACTGCGGCCGCAAGGACCCGAAGGTGCTGGCCGCGTTCGACGCCCTGATGAAGAACACTGCGGCGGCCGAATCGCCCGACAAGAGCATCCCCTCCCTGCGCGAACGCCTGCTGAGCGGTCCCAGCGGGCCTGGCGAACTGATGGTGCTGCAGGGCGAGCCGTGGTGGCTCTACACCGCCTGCCAGGCGCACCAGTGCCCGACCACCGCGTTGGCGATGCTGTACTCGCCGACGCAGTCGAAGATGGTCGGCCGCCTTACCGCCCGCTGCAAAGTGTGGTGGCTGGGCGAGCCGAACGCGGAGCAGCGTGCCCTGATCGATCGCGAGCGACCGGTGGACGAAGCGATGCTGAAGGAAGAAGGCGATTCCTGCGAGTGATGGGCGCTAACGCCGGAAGAGGTTCCGGCGTTATTCCTCCGGTCGCATCCGCGTACTGACCTGCGCGGTCAGCGCCAGGCACGCCATCATCAAACCCTCCATCACCCGATCGCCCACGTATTCGTCGTCCGGGCCGTTCTGGCGGACGCGCTCGGCCGCCAGCAGCATTTCCAGCGCTACGCGCAGGCCCGCCAGTGCGCAGTCCGCGTCGGCCAGTGCCATGCGACGGCCCGGCATCTGATGACGCTCCGGCCAGGGTTGGCCATCGGCGGCTGTACCTTTTCCAATCCGCGTCAGGGTGGCAATGAAAGCCGTGGGGTCGAGCGCAGGCGTTTGTTCCGGTGCCCCATCGTCCGCAGCGCGATAGGGGTGGGGACGGGGGAATTCCGGCGTGGTCATGGCTGAGGCTCCGTGCAGGACAGACGGTAGCCGCCACACAAAGGTGGCGGGCGGAGACGTGGCTCGAAAACCGGGACAATGAACCGGCAGGCACAGGGCCTCCACGCTCCGCCCGCCGTAGCCGGCAGACGGATTGCCGACCGGCGCCACGCGAGGTGACGCCGGCCGGCAAGCGTAATCACTTCATTGTCGATACGGGTTTTCGAGGCCCGGCCACCCCAGATGAGGTGGCTCGTCATCTGTACCTGTGCCGACGCGTAGCGCCAATCAGAAGAGTTGCATTCAACGCTTGATGCAAGACGCTTTCGGCATTCTTGCATGCTGTTAAGCCGCCCCAGACGCCGATGGCGCAAGGGCCCTGAGCGATAGAGGAATATGCGACACGGGTCGTGGTTGCCGGCGTAGTGTGCTGTTACCTCAGCGAGGCAATGACGACAGAGCTCCGCGATTGGGCGCTACAACGTGGTTCTAGTCGAGCTCTATGAGAAAGCGCGTGGCCATGGCAGATGGCACGACAGACGCCCCGACCCGCTTCAGTTCAACCAGTCCATAGCCTTCCATCATCCGAAGGGTACGAGAAAGGCTCGGAACCTTGCGCCCGCATTGCTCAGACAGCTGGGTGAGGGACCTGGGTTGAAGTTCGCGCAGCAGTCGCAACAGCCGGCGGTTCTCATCGCTCAATACTGCGGCCAGGGAAGACAGGGTCGAGAAGGCTATCGCCCCATCCGTTACCTGCGGTGGGGCCGATCTGTCCCTTCGTTCTCCACCGATGACACAACGTCGGAAGGTACTTTGGATTGGCGAACGGTGCGTGTCGGAATCTGTCATCGGTGCGGGTTTGCATTGGGACCGATAGATCATGTCTGGACAAGGACGAGTTGGATTGAACAAACGGCGCATGCTTGGCTCATCGGCCGTGCTACGGTGCAGGCTCGACAGCAGGCTGGCCGGTGCAACTTGATGCGCGTGCTTGAACTTTTCCTGGTCTGTATCCTGGCGTGCTTCAGCGAGGACGCGCTGTCGTCGAATGACGCGCCGTTAGCTGAGACGCAGAAAGCCAGCAACCTGAGCGACACAAGCAGCGGGCAGGGGCCGTTCACGCACCCCATCAACCGGCAGGCGGATGCGCTGCTGGTTGCGATGGAAAACGACGGCAAGCGCTTGCAATACGGTCTTTACCGCGAACGCGGTGCCAGCAGCGCACGCAATATCGTTCCGGATTTTTCCCGCGCAGGTTATCGGGGGGGCGGTGTCAGTCTGCCCGACCGAGCGAGCATTCCTGTGATCGAAATTCTCGAGCCAAACACCAGTGGTGACGACTACCCGCGCATCCAGGCCGCAATCGACGCGGTCGCCGCACGGTCCAGTGACCACCGCGGCCTGCGTGGTGCAGTCCTGCTGCGGCGCGGCCGCTATACGCTGAGTCAGACGCTGGTCATTCGATCCAGCGGCGTGGTGCTACGCGGCGAAGGTCGCGGTGCCGACGGCACAGTGATCCGCTCTGAGGTCCGCGAGCAGCAGGGCAGAATCATTGATCTGGGCGAGAAGGAATCGGCGGCGCCGCGCGCAGCCCGCGACGCGCGCCGAACCGCGATCACCATGGACTACGTGCCCGTGGGGGCAATGCGGATCACTGTGAGGTCCGCAGCGGGCTATCGCATTGGTGACACTGTGGCCATCGTCAGGGAGCCCAATGCCCGATGGCTCGGCCCCGAAGGCATCGATACCGCCCGCTACCACTGGACTCCCAGTGATTACGCGGTGTACAGCGAACGGGTTGTTACCGCGGTGAAACATGACACGCTGACCCTCGATGCCCCGATCATGGATGCCATCGAGACGCGCTTCGGTGGCGGCAGCATCTATCGCACGAACCCCAGCCGCATCTCCGAGGTTGGCCTCGAAGATCTGCGCGTTGAGGGCAATCCTGAAACCAGTACGGTCAACGGCACCGCTGACACCGGCCCGTTCACTGCCATCCGTCTCGGCGCGATTCGCGATTCGTGGGTACGCAATGTCACCGTGCGCTACGTGTCGCATGGGTTCGTTACCCGAAGCGGCGCCTACTTCAATACCCTCCAGGATATTGCCTATCTCGACCCGCGCTACGGCGAAACCCAAGGCGCGCGCCGCTATGTATTCCTGTATGAGGGAAACTCCGCCTTCAACCTCATCCAGCGCTGCTACAACCAAGGTGGTAGACATACTTTCGTCATCGGCGCGCGGGTACCTGGCCCCAACGTATTCCTGGACTGCCTCGCTGTAGGCGACAGCAACGACAGTGGTCCGCATCACCGCTGGTCCACCGGCACCCTGTACGACAACACCAAGGGTTACATGCTGCGGGCACAGAACCGGCGGTATAGCGGAACGGGGCACGGTTGGGCGGGCGCACAGCAAATGTTCTGGAACACCGAGCACGACATCTACGTCGTGCAGGCGCCGCCGTTTGCGATGAACTGGAGTGTGGGACAGGTCGGTTCCATCGCCGCAGGCAAGTTCCCGCCAGAGGAGCCGGGCGGCATCGTGCAATCGAAGGGGCAGGTCGTTACGCCACGCAGCCTGTATCTGCAGCAGTTGCGTGATCGCTTGGGCGAACAGGCGGTGGTCAACGTCACCACTGAAGAGCAGCGCGACGGACGCATCTGGGACAGCCTGTCAGCTGGTGGGGGGGAATAGCGCTCGTTTCAAAGAGAGGCCCCTGAGGTAAATGTCCAGTACCGTCCAGAACTTGTCGTTTACCCCAGGCAGAGGCCTCATCGGCCCGCCACGGCTTAGCCTGAAAAGGCGGCAATCGCCCTCGCATCAGCCTTCGCCCGGGTTCCATGGGATGATGCGCTGCCCACCGGACGAACGACCATGCAGAAGCTGACGGACCCCCATCTGCTGGACGACATCGCCGAGATTGGTCGAATCCAGGCCGTGCCGCGCATCCTGGAGACCGTAGCCCACATCACGGGCTCACGCTTCACGGCCATTGCCCGCGTGACCCAGACCACCTGGACCGCCTGCGCCACGTTCGACACCCTGGGGTTTGGGCTTGTTCCCGGTGGCCAACTGGTGCTCGAGACAACCATCTGCGATGAGATCAGGCGGTCGGCGACGTCGGTGGTATTTGCGCATGCGAGCAAGCACCCGGTTTACTCCACGCATCACACGCCGCGGATCTACGGGCTTGAGAGTTATGCGTCCGTTCCCATCCATCGGCCGGACGGAAGCTTCTTCGGCACACTCTGCGCGATTGATTCGGCACCGGCCAGCTTCGACGTGGCCCACGTGCAGAGATCGATGGAGCTGCTGGCCGATCTGGTAGGAAGCTACCTCGACAAGGAAGATCGTCTCGTGCGGGCGGAAACTGCGCTCTCCGACGCGCACCGCGTCGCCGACCTGCGCGACCAGTTCATTGCAGTGCTGGGTCATGACCTGCGCAGTCCTCTGCAGGCAATCAGCATGGCCGCAGACTCGCTGGCATGTGAGCTGAACGCTGAGCGTCAGCAACGAATGCTCGCGCACATCGCCTCAGGCGTTGCCAGAATGGATGGACTGATCAACGACGTGCTTGATTTCGCCAGGGGGCGTCTGGGCGGCGGTATTCCCATCGCGCTGCAGCTGACCAGCACGCTGGAAGAAGACCTGAAAAAGGTTGTGGAAGAGGTGGCCATCGCCACCGGCCGCCAGGACATCGAGGTCTGCATGCAGATGGAAGGCGGCGTGGTCTGTGACCGGAGCAGATTGGCACAGCTCCTGGCCAACCTGCTCACCAATGCAGCCGTACATGGAGAGCGCTCGTCGCCAATTACGCTGACCGTCAACGCCACGCCCGAAATGCTTACGCTCGAAGTACACAACGACGGACACATTCCATCAGAGAGGATGGACGCCATATTCAGTCCGTTCTCTCGCGAGAAGAGTGAGCAGCCACGGCCCGGTCTCGGCCTCGGCATCTACATTGCGTCGGAGATTGCGCGCGCTCATGGCGGCACGCTGGAGGTGGAGTCCAGTGCGGCCACCGGCACCTTGTTCACGTTCAAGATGCCCCGGTTGCAGCTTGCGTAGAGAAGCACGTCTCGCTGCGGTCTGCCGCTACCACTTCCTCAGCCTTCATCGCCCTTCATTTGCGGGCGTGTCGCGCGTCTTTCTCATCGTCGCCCTTCGCAGCCGCGCGACTCTGCGCGAACGCCGGGAACGTTTCTTCGATCGAGTCCTTGTCCGGCAGCACGTAGAACACGCCGCCCTTCTCGAACGTGGAATGCACGATCTGCTCATAGAACGCAGGCGAGACGTTGATACAGCCGTGGGTGACACGGTTGTCGTCCGGCGTGGCGGATGCAAGTCGTTCGCTGCGCTTCTCTTTAGGGGTGCCCGGGGGGAGCGGGTGCATCGACACGGCGGAATCGTAGTCCACCCACAGCACGCGTCCGGCGTCCTCGGACGGCCCATAGCCGCCAATGAAGCGGCCAGCCGGGGTGGTGCGGTCGTGGCCTGGAATCGCGCTCAGCGCGAGCTTGGCGACGCCGGGTGCCGAGTGATCGCCGATGGCCGAACCAAACAATGCCGGCGCCGCGCCACGCAACTTGCCGTCACCGCCGAAGACCAGGACCTGTGCAGCGGCCTTGTCCATGATCGCGAACGGATAGCCCTGGTTGTCCTTGCTGGCGACGACCCAGCCGGCCAGTGCAATCACGGTCTCGGATACTTCCTGGCCCTGCGGAAGTTCATCGGCGGCGTTGGCCGTTTCCGCGGCAGGTGCTTCTTTTGCTTCCTTGCCATTCTTGGCACTGGCCACGCTGGTGCCTGCCAATGCCAGCGCGATGGTCAGCGCGGCCGACACGGCCCGGCGTGCAGGGAATGAGTACGTACGAATGGGACGGCTCCTTCGGATGAAGACCGAGAGGCTGAAAGACACCAGTGGCCGGCGAAGGCCACTGGTGTCTGGTTCAAGCGTTCATCAAAGTGGGTGGGAGAGCGGTTACCCGCGCGGCTTACGGCCCGGGACCCTTTCGAGCTGCTGGACGCGGCCTTCAATCTGATCCAGACGCTGGTTGGCCTGCTGTGCGGACTGGTTGGCGGATTCGGCGCTCTGCGCCGCGCCCTGCACCTTCACGTCGAGCTGGTCGAGACGTGAGTTGATCGAAGCGAATTCGTCTTTGTAGGTGGCGCAAGCACCGAGGCTTACGGTAGCAACGATGGCTACGGTGACGGCACGTGCCGCGTTGATTTGCTGCTTGGTCAGGAACATTCCACTCCCTCCTTCGTCTGGGGAGTCTGGAATATAGCGGCGTTTGTTCCCGGCGCTGCGAAGTGCTTTCAGCTGCAGTTGGAAGACGTGGACGGGCTGTGAAGGTGCGGCAATTGGCAAACCTTAACAAGCGGGAACAAGCGAGCTGTGCTGCATCGGTCGATGCCCTTGCGCCGCTTCGATACAGCCAATTCATCAGGATGAAGCGGGCTCACGCTGCCCTAATGAATGGGCGCAGATGAGCGTCGCGCAACATCGACGCCCGCACCTCACTGCTACACGTGCAGTTCTCATGGTCGATCACATGCACGAAGCGGTGATGCACGTCGGTCTGTTCCAGTGGGCTACTACATGACGCGTAGAGAGTTCCCTGAACAGGAACCTCATTCATGTACCGGTCAGTTCAATATTCAGGGTCGATTTCATCAACAAACGGATAATTCACACCTGTCGAACGCCCCTTATCCCTCCCCTCCCGAGGGGCGTTCGACGAAACCAAAATAATTAAAGGTGTATCCCGATGATCAAGAATTCGCTGCTTGCCCTGGGTCTGTTGGCCGCGCTGCCGTTCGCCGCATCGGCTGCCGATGGTCTGTCGTACAACTACGTTGAAGGCGGCTATGTGAACACCGATGCCAAGGGCGGCGACGCCGATGGCTGGGGCGTGAAGGGCTCGGTTGCCGTGCACCCGAACTTCCATGTCTTCGGTGATTACAGCAAGCAGGAAACCGACACCTTCAAGAACGATGTCGCCCAGTGGCGCATCGGTGCCGGCTACAACTACGGCATCGCACCGAACACCGATCTGGTGGCTCGTGTTGCGTACCAGAAGTTTGATATGAAGCACGGCCTGGACTTCAACGGCTACTCCACTGAAGTGGGCGTGCGCACCGCGTTCAACCCGTACCTGGAAGGCTATGCGCTGGCCGGTTACGAGGATTACAGCAAGAAGCACGGTATCAACCCGGACGGCGAGTTCTACGGCCGCGTCGGCGCCACCGCCAAGTTCAACCAGAACTGGGGCCTGAGTGGCGAAGTGAAGCTGGCCAAGGCCGGCGACCGCGAGTGGTTCGTGGGCCCGCGCTTCAGCTGGTAACAAACGCCTGTCGTTAGTGCGTGTAACTGGCGTGTGACCTCTCTCCCATACGCCAGTGAAGCCCGGCCTCGTGCCGGGCTTCTCTTTTTCCGGTTTCGCTTTGCCACAATGGGGCATGGGTGAACCTTCCTCTCTCGCTGGCACCGGCACGGCCTACCAGGAACACCTGGCGCCTGCGCCGCTGCGTGGCCAGTTCGGCCAGCTCTGGCAGAGCCAGTTGTCGGCCGACGCCAGTGGCAGCATCACCGTGCTGCCGGATGGCTGCGTGGATATCCTCTGGCGTGATGGCGCGTTGTTCGTGGTGGGGCCGGACCGGACCGCCGCACACCCGCAACTGGCGCCCGGTGCGCAGGTGCTGGGCGCGCGCTTCCGGCCCGGGCAGGCATCGGCCACGCTTGGCATCGACTTGTCCGACATCGTCGGCCAAGCCGTGCCGCTGATTGAATTCAATGCCCGATGGGCAACACAGGCGGCGGCATCGGTCGGTCATGCCGCGCCCGAGCAGCGCCTGCAACGCCTGGCCGATTGCCTGCAACAGAACATGACCGCGGCCGTGGTGGACGAACACACGAAACGTGCGCATGCGCTGTTCGCGCACGCAGCCAAGGGCGACGTCAGCATCGATGCACTCGCCGCCCACCTGGCGATGAGCCCGCGCACCCTGCGCCGCTTCAGCCAGGCGCAGTTCGGTTACGGTGCAAAGTCGCTGGAGCGGATCCTACGCCTGCAGCGGTTCCTGCGCTGCAGCCAGGCACAGCCCGCGCACAGTCTGGCGATGCTGGCCGCCGAGGCGGGCTATGCCGACCAGGCGCACCTCAGCCGCGAGTCCCGCGAGCTGTCCGGCCTGACGGCCAGTGCGCTGCGCCAGGAGTGGGGGCGTTGATGGCCGTTTCGTTCAAGACGCCGGCTCAACCCTGATCGATGCTGTGCGCTCCAACCACGGAGCCGCACCATGAGCCACGCAGACACCACCGCTGCCGAACGCCGCATCGACAACATCGAATTCAACGTCGCCGACATCGCCCGCAGCAAACAGTTCTATGGGCAGGTCTTCGGCTGGTCTTTCACCGATTACGGCGCGGCGTATACCGAGTTCGATGATGGTCGTCTCAAAGGGGGGTTCGTCGCTGACGAGGCGGTGACAGCCACGGGAGGTGCGCTGGTGATTGTCTACTGTTCGGATCTGGCCGATGCACAGCAGCGCATCCTCGCCGCCGGCGGTGAGATCGTGCAGGACGTGTTCGCTTTCCCCGGTGGCCGTCGCTTTCACTTCCGCGATCTGGACGGTTACGTGCTGGCGGTATGGAGCGACCGGGACTAAGCCTCGGCAAGCGCCGTGCTATCGGACCGGCTTGCCATACATCTCTGAAAGCGTGCCCTTGTACTGCGCCAGTGGCTGCAGCCCCATGGCCTCGCGGCGTGCATCCAGGCCTTCCATGTCTTCGGTGGGGCGGAGTTCCATCGCGCCATCATCGGCCTGTTTGAACTGGCTGCCATAGCGCTGCGGCTTGCCCTGCGCCAGCAGCACGCGATCAGTCAGCAGTGCGAGATCGGCGGGATCAGCTTCACCGGCTTTGGCGGCCTTCTCGATCAACGGCAACATGTCGGCCTGGAACACGGGATCGTGATCGGCGTGCTGGACCAGCAGCCACGCGGCTTTGGCGCCATCATGTCCGGCCAGGGTATACGTCGGCCACCCCTTGTCGGCTACCACCGACTTCAGCCAATCGGCGTTGGCCTTGATCACTGGAGCTGCCGCTTTGAATGCCTCGCCACCGCCAGCGTCGACAGCCCCATGCTGTGCCGCCTGGTCGCGCTCGGCGCGCTCCAGCAGTTCCCTGCGCAGGGGCGCGTCCAGCAATGCGAGGCGCTGCTGCTCGGCGGCCAGCAAGCGTTTGCGCATGTCCGGCCACGCCGGGTCGTTGCGCAGCGCATTCAAGCCTGGCCGGTCCTTGTGCAGCAGGTCATCGGCCGAGAGCCTGCCGCTGGGAAGCAGCGTGGTTACATGGTCCATCGCTTTTCCCAGGTCGCCGGCCGCTGCCGTGCATTCAACCAGCAGCAGTTCGCCACCCTCGGGAAAATGGCCTGCACGTTGCAGCAGGTCATCCAGAAAGTGTGCACAGCCGCTGAAGTCATCGGCACCATAGCGCTCAAGTGCGTCGAAGAAAGACCCTTCGTTTGCGGCGTGCACCTGCAGCGGGGCGGCCAGCAGCAACGCCAGCGCTGCAGCAACGGGCACATGCTTCCATTGCATAGGTGAGTGGACCATCAACTGCTTCCTCCGTGAAGGCGTGGATGGCGAGCCTCCGCAGGCCGCACATCCGCAGGCTAGCAGTGTCATGGCCAGGCCTCAAATGATCGACGAGCAGCACGCTGCAAGTGGGCGCGCGCTGCCTCTACAATCGGCCAATGGAAACGCACATCGATGCCTACGTGACGCAGGCCGACGGCAACCGCATCAACGTGATGCTGCTGAATGACCGCTCGCGTTCCGCGCTGCAGGCGCTGGGCTTCACCGCTGATGAGAGAGATACCCTCACCCTGCCGGTCGCCGACGACGCAGCCAAGGCCACTGCCTTCATCCGTCTGCGTGACCTCGGCGTTGCCTTCTCGGCGGGCAGGGAGTGGTGCCCGGCCGACGTGTTCGAACACTTTCGCGATGGCGGCTTGCTGCAGGGCGCCTACCTCCGGGTTGCGTGGCGCACGCCGCAACAGTTCACCGTGACCACGGCGTAGTCGCACAGCATGGACGTGATCGAGATCGCCGGGGCGCATCTGCTGCGCGATGCTGCGGATGGCTGGCAGCTGCTGGACGCTGTTGTCTCCCAGGACGGCATCCGGCTGGTCTGCATCCATGCTGTCGGGCAGAGCTTCCGCGTCGAGCGTTTCCTGCGCGGACACATGATGCCGCAATGGCAGGGAGAGTGGTGGCTGCAGCAGCCGGAGCATTCGATCACCGACACTGAACAGCAGGCGCATGCGCTTGCCGGCGAATGGCTCACGCTCGCCGCGAACTGAGAACCGCTCCGTCGCCCGCAAGGCCGTTCCGCTATGATCGCCCGCACATCGCCCCATGCGATGTGCCCGCCTCAAGCCAGCAGGAACTGCCGTGAACGCCCAGCCCGCCCCCATCACCGCCCTCAACCACACGCTCGACAACGAGCCGCAGCAGATCACCGCGCCGCTGACCCATTCGGCCGCGTTCCTGGTGCTGACGGTGAAGGACGACGACGCGTCGCTGGCGAAAGTACGCGAGGTGCTGGCCAGCACCGATGACCTGATCAAGAACACCGCCATCCGCGAGATCGAGCGCACCTTCACCTGCAACGTGGCCATCGGCCACCGCGTGTGGGCGCCGCTGGTGGGCAGCACGCCGCCGCGCGAGTTGAAGCCGTTCCAGGAAGTGAAGGGGGCGACCCACACGGCAGTCTCCACGCCGGGCGACCTGCTGTACCACATCCGTGCGCGCACGATGGATCTTATCGTGGCGTTCGAGAAGAACCTGCTGCTGGCCTTCGGTGATGCCGTGGAAGCGGTGGATGACGTGGCCGGTTTCCGCTACTTCGATGGCCGCGACCTGCTCGATTTCGTCGACGGCACCGCCAATCCGGAGGGGCTGTCGCTGCCGGAGGCGACCATCGTCGGCGACGAGGATCCCGAGCATGCCGGTGGCAGCTACGTGGTGGTGCAGAAGTACCTGCACAACCTCGATGCCTGGCGTGCGCAGAAGACCGAAGCGCAGGAAGCGATCATCGGCCGCACCAAGCACGACAACATGGAGCTGGACGACGCGCCGGCCGACGCGCAGAAGTCGCACAAGACGCTGTGCACCATCGAGGATGCCGACGGCGAGCACGAGATCCTGCGCGACAACATGCCGTTCGCCAATCCGGGGCGCGGCGAGTACGGCACCTATTTCATCGGCTACACGCGTCGGCTGTGGGTGATCGAGCAGATGCTGGAACGGATGTTCATCGGCAATCCCGCGCCGCTGCACGACCGCATCCTCGATTTCTCCACCGCGACCACCGGCGTCACCTTCTTCGCCCCCTCGCGCAAGGTGCTGGCCGACCTGGGCGACTGATCACGCCGGGTGGGGCAGCCAGGTAGATCCACGCCATGCGTGGATGGATCAACCGGTTGCCCAGAACAGCCACGCGTGGCGTGGCTCTACTGCGGCGTCCGCCATCTGCCTGTCATCTACAGCGCCGACCATGATGCGTTGGACGGCAGTGGAGGCGTGGGTGATGGTTTCTGCAGGCAACAGGCGCAGCACGCGCCGTGGCTGGCGCCCGTTGGCATGGTTGCTGGGCCTGCTGGCGCTGGGCAGCGCCAGCGTGTCCGCACAGGACGCGCCTGCGCATTGGATGGCCTATGCCGCCTCCGTCAGCGGCGAACTGCAGCAGCGCCTGCAGCAGGAACAGGATCCACGCGCCCAGCGCCTGCTGGCCTGGCTGCAGGAGCATCCCGATACGCCGGCGCCGTTGGTGGTGAGCGTGTGGATCGCCCGCGATGGCGCGATCTCCAAACTGGAATTCGACAGCCTGGGTGATGTCCAGGTGGATGCCGACCTGCGCGCGACGCTGCAGGCCACGGCGTTGCCGGCGGCGCCGCCGAAGGACATGCGCCAACCGCTGCGCTTGGGGCTGCTGCTGCAACCCAGGTAGAGCCGCGCCATGCGTGGCTGCGTTTGGTAGATGCCGACCTTGGTCGGCACGTGAGCGCCAACCAAGGTTGGCGACTACCCGTAGATCCACGCCATGCGTGGATGAGCCTGATGGATGCCGACCTGGGTCGGCGGGAGCGCGCCAACCAAGGTTGGCGTCTACCGGTGCCCGCCAGCCACGCATGGCGTGGCTCTACCGCGTTGCCAACTGCGGTTCCCGCGCGGCTGCACGCCACGCCCGCAGCCCGAACAGCGCCAGGCCCAGGAAGAACACGTACAACGCAGCGGTCACGTGCAGTGACTTGAACAGGTACGCGCCCACGTAGACCACGTCCACCACGATCCACACCCACCAGCAGGCAGCGTGTCGGCGTGCCTGCCACCACTGTCCGACGAGGCTCAACGCGGTCAGCATCGCGTCCAGCCACGGCAGCGCCGCGTCGGTGAAGGTGTGCATGCCGGCGCCAAGCGCGACGCCGCCACACAGGCCGATGGCGAGGTCGCGAAGCAGCGTGCCGCGCGCCAGCGGCACGATGCGGATGCTGCCTTCATCGGCCGCGTGCTGGCGCCAGTTGATCCAGCCGTAGACCAGGAAGCCACCGAAGGCGACCTGCAGCAGCGTGTCCGAGTACAGCTTGGCCTCGGCGAACACCGCGCCGTACAGCGCGACCGACAGCAGGCCGACCGGCCACGCGGCAAGCCGCCGCTTCGCCATCAGCCACACCCCGAGGATGCTGAAGAGGGCCGCAGTCCACTCGAGCGCCACGCCGCTCACAGCGCGAACGTCACCGACAGGCGAGCCTGTCGCGGCGCACCGGGGAACAGGTAGTAGTCACCGCCGCTGCTGCCGGTGTCGCGCCAGTAGAAGCGGTTGAACAGGTTGTCCACCGACAGGTTCCAGGTCACGGCACGCTCGTGCAGGCGGTGCTGAAAGCGCAGGCCGGCGTCGAACACCGAGTAGTCCGGTGCGCGCACACCGCCGTCGGCGCGGGCGACGTTGGCGGCGGCATAGCGCCAGCCACCGGTCACATCCAGGCCCTCGGCGAACGGCAGCGCGTAGGCCAGGTGCACGCTGGCGCGCATCTTCGGCACGTTCACCAGCTGATGGCCTTCATAGGCCGGGGTGCCGGTGTCGCGGGCGCGCGCCTGCAGCACGCTGGCGCTGGCGACGATCTGCAGCGCGTCGGTCAGCTGGCCGTTGGCGGTCAGTTCCAGCCCGGTATGGGTCTGCTGGCCTTCTTCGACGAAGGTGTAGCCGGCATCGCTGCCGTCCGGCTTTGCGTACTGGTAGGGCTGGGTGGTGCGGAACACCGCGGCACCCAGGGTGAGGGCGTCCACCGGCACGTACTTCACACCCACTTCCAGCTGCCGCGACTGCATCGACGGCAGGAAGGTATCGGCGTTGGAGGTCCAGAACGGTGCTTCCTGGCCCAGCGAAATGCCGCGCACGTAGCTGGCGTAGGCGTTGAGCTGGTCGGTGGCCTTCCACACCAGCGCGGTCTGCGGCAGGAAGCGCGACAGGCGGCTGTGGCGCTGCGGCGTGCCGCGCTTGTCATAGGCGCGCTCGTCCAGGCGCACGAAGCGGCCGCCGGCCAGCCACTGCCAGTCATCGCCAAAGCTCATCCGGTCCAGCGCGAAGAACGCGGTCTGGCGGCTGTCCAGGCGTCGTGCCGATGCACCCGGCATCTTCGGTGAGGGCTCGAACACCGGCACCTGCGCATCGTGGATGTTGCTGGTGCCGACGTACTCGTTGACGCTCGGGCGCTTGTCGACGGTGCGGCGGAAGTAATCGGCGCCGATGCTCAGCTGGTGGCCGACGCTGCCAGTCTCGAAGCTGCCGCGCAGTTCGGCACGCGCCTGCTGGTTGCGGCGGGTATCGTCCGGGCTGCGGTAGTCGTAGATGTCGTAGTCGCCGTTGGGGGCGAAATAGTTGCCCGGCACGCTGCCGTCCGCGCACCCTGCGGTGTAGTAGCAGCCGTAGGCGAAGGCGACGTTGTCATCGATCACCGAGCGGCTGTGGCCGATCGACAGCCGCGACTGCCAGGCGTCGTTGAAGTCGTAGGTGTGCAGGGCGGTGATGTTGGTGCTGGCGATGTCCACCGGCCGCTGCCACGGCTGGTAGCCGAGCAGGCGCTCGCGGTCGACGCCACGCGGCAGGTCGCGCGCGCCCAGCAGCTGGAAGCCGGACACCGAGCGCTGCGAGCTGGTCTGGTAGTTGGCATCCACTTCCAGCTTGCCGTGTTCGCCGATCAGCCAGTCGGTGGCCAGCGAATAGAAGTTGCGGCGGCCGTCGGCATGCTCGACGTAGGAATCGCTGGCATCCCAAGCGGCATTGAAGCGGACACCGAAGCGCGGGGTCAGCCAGTGGCCGACATCCACGGCGGCATAGCGCGAGCCTTCCGAATCCGTGCCCAGAGTGACCGTGCGCACTTCCGCCGGGCGCTTGCCCACGTAGTTGATGATGCCGCCGGGCGCCATCACGCCAGCCGCGAGGCCGGCTTCGCCCTTCAGGATCTGCACTTCCTGGATGTTCTCCAGCGCCAGGCGCTGTTCGCCGGCGATGGACATGCCGTTGAAGCGGTAGCCGGTGGCCGCGTCCAGCGCGAAGCCACGGATGGCGATGTTCTGGTAGTAGCCCACCGGCGCATAGGCATCGCCCAGCGAGGCATCGTTGCTGGCCAGCTCGGACAGCGAACGCACCTGGCGACGGTCGAGGTAGTCGCGCTCCAGTACGTTCACCGAGGCGGGGGTGTCCTTCCAGGAGCCGCCACCGAATGCGTTGACGCGCGAGGTGTCGGTGGCCGGCTTGCCGGCCTGCACGCGCACCGCAGCCAGATCGGTGGGCGAGGACGGCGGAGCATCAAGGGCGTCGGTGCCTGCCTCGCTGGCGTACAGCGGCAGGGCAGCGCACAGGGCAAGGGCGAGCAGGGTGGGGCGCAGGCAGCGGTTCATTCGATTCGTCTTCAGACAACAAGGGAGACGAAGCGACGGCGCGCAGGTGCACCGGCCCATGACGGGGGTGTGGCTGCGGCTCAAAGCTCCCTACGCCGGTGCAAACCGGATCAGGTTCCAAGGGACTCTCTCAGCCTGGCAGATCCAGGCACCCCCGCTTCAGGTGACCATTTCACTACAAATGGTACGGATTTGCGAGCTACCGCCCTTCAGCCGGGGTCAGCTCCCTTTCCAGCGGAAACGGATCTGACCCCCGGCCGAGCGCATCATCGACGCATGGCGTCGATCTACCGGGTACCCAGCGTGTCGGGTGGCTCGCGGCTTACGCGGCGGCGTGCAGGGCCGCCAGCAGGGCCTGGCCGGGGGCCGTGGCGAACCAGGCCGGATGCCCGAGCATGAACGGCTGCCAGGCGACGTCGGCATTCGCGGTGGAGCCGGTGACGCCCTCGAAGTACTCCACTTCGGACAGAGCGAAGTCGAAATGGACCATTGGCAGCAGGTCGGCCAGCAGGTGCACGCGCGTGGGCGACAGCGGCAGTTGCTGCCGGTAGCCCTCCAGCAGGGCCAGGGCGATATCGATGCGTACCGCGTCGTCGCCACGCTCCAGTTGCAGCCAGGCCACTGCGTTGCGTTCGATCGCGGTGGCCAGATCGAACAGCGCGCTGGTCGGCGAGGCCAGGCCGAAATCGAGCACCGTGGCAATCGTGCCGTCGTCGTTCCACAGCAGGTTGGAGACGTGCCAGTCGTTGTGCGCCCACAGCCGTGGTTCGTCCTGCAGGCGCGCGGCCAGGCCGTGGTGCCAGGGCAGCACGTCGCGGTGCAGCTGTTCCTCCCAGGCAATGCGCGCCAGGTAGCGGGCCAACCCGGGGCGGTTGCCGAGGTCGGCCTTCAGCGCGGCGATCGGGTCATCGGCGCGGATCAGGTCGTCGCGTGCAACCAGCAGATGGGTACTGCGTTGCGGGGCGTGGTAGCCGGCTGCGGCGCGGTGCAGCGTGGCCAGCATGCGCCCGGCCTCGCGGGCCTGGGCGACATCGGTCAGCGGCGACCACGACGGCAGCTCGCGATACAGGTCCTTGCCAGCGCCCACCGCATGCAGTTCGTAGGTCCACTGGCCGTGTTCGAGTGCGGTGCGGCCGTCGTTGCTGGCCAGCACCTGCACCACCGGCATGCCGGCAGTCGCCAGATGTGCGATGAAACGGTGTTCTTCCTCCAGGCTTCCCGCGCTGCGCACACTGTGGTGGTGGCGCTTGATGAAGACCGGACCGTGCGTGCCGTCGACGATGGCCGCGGCCGACAACGGACGCGGGCTGTGCCAGCGCAGCGTGCTGTCCGCGCCCAGCTGCGGAAAGTGGCCACGCAGCCAGGTGATCTCCTGCGCGTCGATCGCCGGCCAGTCGGCGGCGACCTCGTCGTTGTTGAGGCCCTGCACGCGATGGGGGGAAGAAGTCATGCCACGGCCGCTGCTGAGTAAAGGAACATCCAAGGCTGCGCATTCAACGCCATGGGCGCCACAGACGCAAACGGGCGGGTCATCGACCCGCCCGTCAGGGACATCATGTGCGGCCTGCGGCCGGCGCGCTTACCAGCCGCGATGGCGGCCGCGGTCGTGGTAGTAACGGTTGTCATGGCGCTCGCGCTGCCAGCGACGGTCATCGCGGCGGTCGTAGCCATAACCGCGGTTGTAGCCACGGTCATAACGGCGGTCGTAGCCACGGTCATAGCGGCGGTCATAGCGCCCGTCGTAGCGGCGATCATGGCGGTCGGAGGTGGTCAGGTTGCCGATGGCGCCGCCGGCAACCGCGCCGCCGACGGTGGCGGCCGGGTCGCCGTTGGAGATCAGGTGACCCGCCACGCCGCCGACGACGGCACCGACCACGGTGCGCTTGTCCTTCCTCGACATCGCGCTGGCATCACTGACCACGGCCACGCCTGCAAGAAGTGCCAGGGCCATCGCCAGACCACGGAAGCTGAGTGCGGAAGTGCTGAGCATGTTGGGTTCTCCTGTGAGGTGCATGCCACGGTGGGCAGGGAGGGCGCTGGGCGCCCCGGCTACCGTAGGGACCACGCTGGTGCCCGGACATTGCCGGAACATTGCGCGCGATCCCCGTGCGGCTTGCGCATTCATCTAGCGTCAGGTGGCATGAAGCGAGGCTGAAAGCGCTGCGGCCGCTCAGCTGCCAGAAAGGAAAAGGGTCAAGGCCCGGCATGCTCCAGCGGCGTTGGCAGAGGGGCGGCAGGCGGCCATGGAGCTCAGATCCTGCCGTCGCGCAGGTAGTCGAACAGTTCCGCGTCACCCTTCAGCCCCAGCTTGAGCATGGCATCGCCCTTCTGACGGCTGATGGTGCTGACGCTCTTGTGCAGCTGCAGCGAGATTTCCTTCACCGTCATGCCGGTGCCGAGCAGGCGCAGCACCTCCACTTCGCGCGGCGACAACGGCTTGCCATCGCCCTCGCGCATGCGCCAGCTGCCGGCTTCCTCCACCCGCTCGCGCAGGCTGCGGCTGATGTAGGACTGGCCGCGATAGACCGCCTGGATCGCCTGCGGCAGTTCATCCATCGACGAACTCTTGTCGACCAGGCCGAGCACGCCGCTGTCGAGCACCATGCGCAGGATCGCCAGGTTGTTGGAGACACTGAGCATGAGCACCGGCAGGTCGGGATGGCGGCGACGGATCATGCCGATCATGGCGAAGCCATCGGCCTGGGGGCTGCCGGGCATCGAATAGTCGGTGACCAGCAGGTCGCAGGGCTGGGTGGTCAGCAGGGTCATCAGCGCCTGGGCGTTGTCGGCCTCGCCAACGACTCTGCCAACGCCGCTGGACTCGATGACAGCGCGGGTACCGATACGGACCACGGGGTGATCGTCTGCGATGATGATGCGCAAGGTCATGCTCTAGTATGGCCACCGGCACGCCGGACCGCGACTATCGCGGTCCTTGGCAGGACTTCCAGGAGATCGTTGCAGATGCGCAGCTGGGCGGCTCGTGGACTGATCCTGTTGACGACCCTGCTGGCTCTGCCGGCGTTGGCCCAGTCCGCGCCCGCCCCGGGACCGTTGCCGCTCAGTCCCCTGCAGCGCGAATACCTGGCCGCACATCCTGTTGTCGTTGTTGGACAGTATGACAGTGGATGGCCTCCTTTTGAGTCGATCCAGGACGGGAAGCAGGTGGGCCTCGGCCCGGACTACCTGACGCTTTCGGCCCGTCAGCTTGGACTGAAGGTGGAGACGCGCCGCTTTGCGGACTGGCCCTCGGTACTGGACGCGGCATGTCGCGGCGAGATCGACGTGGTAATGAACATCGCGCTCAGCGCAGAGCGTACCCGTTGCATGGTCTACACCGCCGCCTATGCCGAAGCACCGCTGGCCATGGTCGGGCGTCCCCAGGACCTGCGTGCTTCGGAGGCCCCCGATCTGGATGGCCTGCGCGTTGTGGTCGAGCAGGACTTCATGACCGGGCCGCAGGTGCGTGCGCGATTCCCAAGGGCACGACAACTTGTCGCAGACAACACGCTGACCGCCTTGAATATGGTCAGAGACGACAAAGCCGACATTTTCATCGGTAATGCCTACGTGGCAACGGAACTGATCGCCGCCGCCAGGTTGAAGGGTGTGGTGTTGCTGCGGCCCAGCGATCTGCCCCCCGAGCAGTTGCATTTCGGTGTGCCCAACAGCAAGCAACCGTTGTCCGAAGCACTGGATCTGGCGCTTGCAGCCGTCAGCGAAGCACAGCGCGACACCCTCGCGCAGCGCTGGCTGCCACCGCCGCAGTGGTCGGCGTCGGCGCAGCTGGCGCTGAGCCAGGCCGAGAAACGCGTGCTGCAGCAGCCGTTGAAGATCGGCTTTGCGCCCAACGCCGCGCCGCTGTCGTTCGCCGACAGGAATGGCAAGCCCAGTGGCCTGACCAATGAATATCTGCAGCGCCTGCTGCAGGCCGGCGCCAACCTGCAGGTTGAAAACAGCCATGACTGGTACGAGGTGCGCGAGAAGGCGCGTCGCGGGGAACTGCAGGCGGTGATCGGCATTCCTGCCGATTCGCGCTATCTGGGCCCGGAATGGGTGTTCAGCCAGCCCTTCATCACCGTGCCCAATGTGATCGTCACCCGCACCGACAGTCCGTCGATGCTGGGCTTGTCGGACCTGGACGGCAAACGCGTGCTGCTGTCCGATCCGGAGCGCGTCCGTGGCTATGTGCAGCAGCAGGCGCCGTCGGTGAAGATCGTCGCCGCGCGCAGTGCCGAGCAGGCCCTGCAACGTCTTGCTGATGGCGAGGCCGATGCCTACGTGGGCAACCTGGCGCTGGTCGACCAGCTGCTGCGCAACCGATTTCCGGGGCGCCTGCAACTGGCAGCGCCCGCCGGGTTCAACGACCAGCTGGCGTTGGCGGTGGAGCGCCGCCATGCGGCCTTGGCCACCACCTTCGACCGCCTGCTGCTGCAGATGGGGCCACGCCAGCGCGAGGCCCTGCGCGGCGATTGGCTGGCGGTGGAATACCGCGATGGGGTGGACTGGCGCACCCTCCTGCGCTGGGGTCTTCCGCTGCTGCTGGTGCTGGCCACTGCGGTGGCGGTGCATGGGCTGGGCCATTGGCGGTTGCGCCGCGAAGTGGCCGGCCGCCGTGAGCTGGAGCAGCGTCTGGCCGAGGTGACCGACAACCTGCCTGCCATCGTCTACCAGGCCCGCCGCGAAGCGGACGGTACCTTGAGCTTCCCCTTCATTGCCGGCGATGTGCAGTCGATGTTCGGCATCAGCCGGCAGCAGGCGGAAGCGGATGGGCAGGCGCTGCTGGCCTGCATCGATGCCGATGACCGCGAAAAGGTGTTGCGCGCGATGGAACTGGCCGCGCGCAATTTCGCACCGCTTTCCTTCGAGTTCCGCATCCATCGCGACGGAAGCGCGCCCTGCTGGGTGCGCAGCCAGGCCCATCCGTATTCCACCGAAGCAGGCGCGGTGACCTGGAGTGGCTACTGGGTGGACGTGAGCCAGGCGCGCGCGCAGGCCGACGCGCTGGCGGCGGCGATGGTTGAAGCCGAACAGGCAGCGGCAGCAAAGTCGCGCTTCCTGGCCACCATGAGCCATGAAATCCGCACGCCGATGAGTGGTGTGCTGGGCATGCTGGAAGTGCTGGCGCATTCGCCGTTGGACACCGAACAGCAACGTATCCTCGGCGTGATCGAAGACTCCGCGCAGATGCTGCGGCAGATCCTGGACGACATCCTCGACTATTCGCGGATGGAAGCGGGCGCGCTGCGGCTGGAGCCGGTACCGCTACCGGTGCGGCCACTGCTGGAGGGGGTGCATCGATTGTTGTTGCCGCAGGCCACGGCGCGCGGCCTGGACCTGCAGCTGCACATCGACGAACAGCTGGCCCAGGCCCATGAAGTGGATGGCGTGCGTTTTCGACAGATCGTGTTCAACCTGGTCAGCAATGCCATCAAGTTCACCGTGAAGGGCTCGGTGCGGCTGCAGCTGGAGGTGCTGGGACCCACTGAGGAGGATGGCAGCCAGCCGCTGCGCCTGAGCGTGACCGATACCGGCATCGGCATTGCGCCGGAGCAGTTGCCGACCCTGTTCGAACCCTTCACCCAGGCCGGTGCGTACATCCAGCGCGACCATGGGGGCGCCGGGCTGGGCCTGAGCATCTGCCGGCGCCTGGTGCAGAAGATGGATGGCGAGCTGAAGCTGGAAAGCACGCTGGGCGAAGGGACGCGGGTGGATGTGCTGCTGTCGCTGGTGGAGGCGCGCCGCGAGGATGTGATGGCGCTGCAGGCCGAGCATCAGCAGATCGCGCTGCTGTCTCCAGGTCTGCGCCAGGCACGGGTGATGGTCATTGAAGACCACCCCACCAACCAGGCCATGATGGCCTGGCGCCTGCAGCAGCTGGGCGTACCGCATGTGCTGGTCGATGACGGGCAGCAGGCCCTGGACCGGCTGGCGGAGGAGTCGGAATCCTTCGATCTGGTCATCACCGATTGCCGCATGCCGGTGCTGGATGGATTCGGCTTCACCCGCCTGCTGCGCGAACGTGAGGGGCGCAATGGTCAGCCGCGGATGCCGGTGCTGGCGCTGACCGCCAGCGTGCTTGACGACGACGCACGCCGCTGCCGCGAAGCCGGCATGGATGACGTGCTGGCCAAGCCGTTGTCATTGGCGACGCTGCGACAGGCGCTGCTGCGCTGGCTGCCGCGCGCCGACGGTGTGGAGGATGACCAGACCGCAGTGGACAGCGACGATGAGTCCGATGGTGATGAGGAACTCCCCGATCTGGCGACCATGCAACGGCGCTTCGGTTCGCGCGAGATCGCCCGGCAGCTGCACGACAGCCTGATCAAGGCCAGCAACGAGGACATCGCGGCCCTGCAACGCGCGCTGCAGGAAGACGACCGGGTGACGGCCGCGCTGCATCTGCATCGGCAGCCCGGCGCGCTGGGCGCGGTGGGTGCACGGGGCCTGGCTGATCGCGCGAACGCGCTGGTGGAACGGTTGCAGGCCGCAGGCGATGCAGAGATCGCAGCGGCGATTGCTGATGCCGGACAGTTCGTGGCGCATCTGCAGCACCTGCTGCAGCGCCTGGCTCACTGAGCCGCGTGCTCCTGCAGGTAGGCGATCACCAGCGCGCGACGCTCCGCGCTCGGGAAGGCGTTGTACATGCGGGTGCCGGGCACGAGATGGGTGGGTGACTGCAGGAACGTATCCAGCGTCTGCGCGCTCCACACGACGTCGGCGCGGCGCATGGCCTGCGAGTATCCGTAGTCGGGCAGGCTGCCCGCACGGCGGCCGATCACCCCATGCAGGTTGGGTCCGTAGCGGTGGATGCCACCTGCCTTGACGGTGTGGCAGCCGGCACACAGTTCGAACGCTTGCTGCATCGCCTGTTGGCGTGCCTGTTCGGGCGTGCTGGGCGCAGCCGGTTGGCGCTGGCACGCGCTGGCGGCCAGGGTCATGGCAACAACAAGAAGCAGATGAAAGGCGCGCATGGCGGGCAGGATAACGGTCGCACGCAACGTGGAGCTGCGACCGGCGGTCGCAGCCCCATCACCGGTCACATGCCGGAGTAGTTCGGTCCGCCGCCGCCCTGCGGGGTCACCCAGACGATGTTCTGGGTCGGGTCCTTGATGTCGCAGGTCTTGCAGTGCACGCAGTTCTGCGCGTTGATCTGCAGCCGCGCATCGTTGCCGTCGCCGACGAACTCGTACACGCCCGCCGGGCAGTAGCGTGCTTCCGGGCCAGCGTACTCGGCCAGATTCACCTTCACCGGGATGCTCGCATCCTTCAATGTCAGGTGGCTGGGCTGGTTCTCGTCGTGGTTGGTGCTGCTGAGGAACACCGAGCTGAGGCGGTCGAACGTCAGCACGCCATCGGGCTTGGGATAGGCAATGCGCGTGTGCTTCGACGCCGGCTCCAGGCAGGCATGGTCCGGGATGCTGTGGCGCAGGGTCCACGGCGGATTGCGCACGCCCAGCTTCGGCAGCAGCCACTGCTCGATGCCGGTCATCAGCGTGGCTACGGTCTGGCCCTTCTTGAACCACTGCTTGAAGTTCTTCGACAGCTTCAGTTCGTCGTGCAGCCAGCTGGTCTCAAAGGCGGCCGGGTAGGCGCTGAGTTCGTCGTGCTGGCGATCGGCCACCAGTGCGTCGAAGGCGGCATCGGCGCACAGCATGCCGGTCTTGATCGCCGCGTGGCTGCCCTTGATGCGGCTGACGTTGAGGTATCCGGCTTCGCAGCCGACCAGTGCACCACCAGGGAACACGGTCTTCGGCAGCGACATCAGCCCGCCGGCAGTGATCGCACGCGCGCCGTAGCCGATGCGGGTGCCACCTTCCAGGTGTTTGCGGATCGACGGATGGGTCTTGAAGCGCTGGAACTCCTCGAACGGGCTCAGCCACGGGTTCCTGTAGTCCAGGCCGACCACGTAGCCGATGGCGACCTTGCCGCCGTCGGCGTGGTACAGGAACGCACCGCCGTAGGTGTCGGTATCCAGCGGCCAGCCAGCAGCGTGCACCACCAGGCCCGGCTCATGCTTGGCCGGGTCGATCTGCCACAGTTCCTTGATGCCGATGCCGTAGGCCTGCGGATCCTTGCCTTCGTCCAGCTTGAAACGGCTGATCAGCTGGCGGCCGAGGTGGCCGCGCGCGCCTTCGGCGAACACGGTGTACTTCGCCTGCAGCGCCATGCCGCGTTCGAATGCCGGGCCGATGCTGCCGTCCTTTTCGATGCCCATGTCGCCGGTGGCCACGCCGATCACCGCGCCGTCGTCGCCGTACAGCACTTCGGCGGCGGCAAAGCCGGGGAAGATCGCCACTTCCAGCGCTTCGGCCTGCTGCGCCAGCCAGCGGGTGACCTCGCCCAGGCTGATGATGTAGTTGCCTTCGTTGTGGAAGCACTCGGGCAGCAGCGCGTGTGGGGTGGTGCGTGCGCCGGTCTCGCTGAGGAACAGGAACTCGTCGCGGGTGACCTTCTGCTTCAGCGGTGCGCCGCGCTCGGCCCAGTCCGGGAACAGTTCGGTCAGCGCGCGCGGGTCCATCACCGCACCGGACAGCACGTGCGCGCCGGGCTCGGAACCCTTCTCCAGCACACAGACCGACAGTTCACGACCGGCTTCGATCGCGCGTTGGCGCAGACGGATCGCGGTGGCCAGGCCGGCCGGGCCGGCACCGACGATGACCACGTCGAATTCCATGACTTCACGCGGGGGCAGGGCGTTGGCTTCAGCACTCATCGATTGCATGACTCGTGGGTAGTGCCGGCATCGGGGCCACCGGCGGTTGCCTGGGAATCGCGCGTGCAGCCACGGGCGAAACGGTTGTTTGAATGTTGTCAGGGTACCGGGCTGCGCGTGATCGAGCTAGATCGGCGATGTTCACACCGCGATTGCTGCAATGCAGCGTACGTGGCTTCGGTAGCCGCCAACCTTGGTTGGCGGCCGCGGAAACACCAGCGCCGACCAAGGTCCGCCTCTACCGGCACACCAAACCCACCCGGATGACCGACAATGGCCGGGTCCTGACTGCGTGTGAGTGCCATGGCTTTGGATCCGTACGACCTGTTCGATGTCCGTTCCCTGCTCAGCGAGGAAGAGCGCGCGGTACAGGAAAGCGTGGCCCGCTTCACCAACGAGCGCGTGCTGCCGATCATCGGCGATGCCTTCGACCAGGCGCGGTTCCCGTCGGAACTGGTGCCGGAGATCGCTTCGCTGGGTCTGCTCGGCGCCACCCTGCCGGCCGAGTACGGCGGCGGCGACCTGGGCGCGGTCAGTTACGGCCTGATCTGCCAGGAGCTGGAGCGCGGTGATTCGGGCCTGCGCAGCTTCGTGTCGGTGCAGAGCTCGCTGTGCATGTATCCCATCTACGCGTACGGCAGTGAAGAACAGCGCCGGCAGTGGCTGCCGGCGATGGCGCGCGGCGAACTGATCGGCTGCTTCGGCCTGACCGAGGCGCATGGTGGTTCCGACCCGGCCAGCATGAAGACCCGCGCGGTACGCGATGGCAGCGACTGGCGCATCAGCGGCAGCAAGATGTGGATCACCAGCGGCCCGGTGGCCGACCTGGCCATCATCTGGGCGCAGACCGAAGACGGCATCCAGGGCTTCGTGCTGGAGAAGGGCATGGCCGGTTTCACCACCCAGGAAATCAAGCACAAGATGAGCCTGCGCGCGTCGCTGACCGGCGCGCTGTTCTTCGACGACGTGCGCGTGGCCGACAGCCACCGCCTGCCGAACGTGAAGGGGCTGAAGGGGCCGCTGGGCTGCCTGACCCAGGCGCGCTTCGGCATCAGCTGGGGCCCGATCGGCTCGGCCATCGCCTGCCTGGATGAAGCGCTGGGCTATGCCAAGGAGCGCGTGCTGTTCGGTCGTCCGCTGGCCGCCACGCAGAGCGCGCAGATCAAGCTGGCCGACATGGCCCGGCGCATCACCATGGCGCAGTTGCTGGCGCTGCAGCTGGGCCGACTGAAAGAGGCCGGGCAGGTGCAGCCGCAGCAGGTCAGCCTGGCCAAGTGGAACAACTGCCGCATGGCGATCGACATCGCCCGCGAGTGTCGCGATCTGCTGGGGGGCGCCGGCATCACCACCGAGCACGTGGCGATCCGCCATGCGCTGAACCTGGAATCGGTGATCACCTATGAAGGCACCGAGACCGTGCACCAGCTGGTGATCGGGCGTGAGCTGACCGGCATCAACGCGTTCTGACAGCAATCCACGCGTGGCCTGGATCTACCTGGATGGCGGTAGTCGCCAACCTTGGTTGGCGCTCCCGTGCCGACCAAGGTCGGCATCTACCAGACGAACATCCACGCGTGGCGTGGATCTACTGGCCGCCGGCAAACCCGTGCTGGCGCCACGCTTCGTACATCACCACCGCAACGGTGTTTGACAGGTTGAGGCTGCGGTTGTCCGGCCGCATCGGCAGGCGCAGGCGCTGACCATCGGGCAGGGCATCGAGCACGTCCTGCGGCAGGCCACGACTTTCCGGGCCGAACAGGAAGGCATCACCGTCTTCGAACGCCACGCTGTCATAGCGGACGCTGGCACGCGTACTCAGGGCGAACAACCGCTTCGGTGCGATCCGCGCCAGCGCGGTGTCCAGGTCGGGATGCACCTGCAGGCGCGAGTACTCGTGGTAGTCCAGGCCGGCGCGCTTGAGCTGCTTGTCTTCCAGTGCGAAGCCGAGCGGCTCGACCAGGTGCAGCTGCGCGCCGGTGTTGGCGCAGAGCCGGATCACATTGCCCGTGTTGGGCGGAATTTCCGGTTGGAACAGGATCACGTGGAACTGGGGCGCGGCATTCATCGGCGCAGTGTACCTGCGACGGCCGCCGCCTTTACGACGCACGCCCTGCGATGGGCAGGGCGGACGTCGCTTACGGGCGCAGCAGGACCTGGGCGGTTTCGGCAGCGAAGGCCTGCAGCTGGGCGGCGCTCGGACGCACCTGCAGGGCCGGCAGGTTGACGATCACCTGGTTGGCGACGCTGGTGGCGGCGGCGGCCAGCGTGGCGGCGTAGCGCTGGGCTTCCTGCTCGGCAGCCAGGGCGACACGCTGCTCCAGGCTCGGGCGCACTTCAACCGAGGCCAAGGTGGTGATCGGCAGCGCGGCGGCGACCGGGGCGGCGATGAAGCCGTCGCGCTCGGCCAGCTGATCGCTGCTCGGGCGCACTTCAACAGTGGCCAGGGTCGGGATGCCGCTGGCCTGTTCCCAGGCCTGCTGGACCAGCTGGTCGGCGGCCGGGCGGACCTGCACGGTGGACAGGGTCTTGATGGATTCGGAGGCCTGCACCGACGAAACAACCGCGGTGCCGGCGATCAGGGCGATGGCGATGGCAATGGTCTTGGCGTTCATGACGGGGCCTGTTTAGTGTTGGTGAGCAGTGGTGTGGTAGTAAGGTAGAACACCAGTTCTGGGGATGCAAGCGGAATTTTCGATTTTCTGCTTTTGTTCAGTCTTCAGTCAGCTTTCGTCTGAAGCCCTTGCTGGCGCAGGAAGGACAAAGCAATCCCCGTGCCAACTTTTACTTGTTGATTCATAAGGGTTTTATGGCGCATGAAAAGTGTCCGCTGGGCGGACACCTGTCCATTCGGGGTCCCGCGGACACTGTCCGGACGTGAATCACCGCCGTTCGTGACCCCGAAAAGCCGATCGCGATGGCCGATGTGGCCGATCACCCCCAGTGACTGGTGGCCGATACCGGTGGTGGCACGCCCGCGCTAGGATCGGGATTCACCTACGTGACCAAGGACCCGGATATGTCGCTCACCCTGCGCCCGCGCGCCGCGCTGCTCGCTGTTGCTCTCAGTACTGCTCTCGGCACGCTTGCGCCGACCTACGCGCTGGCGGCCAAGCCGGCTGCGACCAGCAAGGTCGATATCCCGTTCGAGCAGTTCACCCTGCCCAACGGCCTGCGGGTGGTGGTGCATACCGATCGCAAGGCACCGATCGTTGCGGTCAACATCTGGTATCACGTCGGCAGCAAGGACGAGCCCGCCGGCCGTACCGGCTTCGCGCATCTGTTTGAACACCTGATGTTCCAGAGCAGCGAGAACCACGACGGCGAGTACTTCGAGCCCTTCAAGCAGGTGGGTGCCACCGGCCAGAACGGCACCACCAATACCGACCGCACCAATTACTTCGAGAACGTGCCGACCACCGCGCTGGACATGGCGCTGTGGATGGAATCGGATCGCATGGGCCATCTGGTCGGCGCGATCGACCAGGCCGCGCTCGACGAGCAGCGTGGCGTGGTGCAGAACGAGAAGCGCCAGGGCGAGAACCAGCCCTATGGCCAGGTGTGGGAACAGCTCAACCGCGCGCTGTATCCGGTGGGCCACCCGTACCACCACAGCGTGATCGGCTCGATGAACGATCTCAACGCCGCCTCGCTGGACGACGTCAAGACCTGGTTCCGCACCTGGTACGGCCCGAACAACGCGGTGCTGGTGCTGGCCGGTGACATCGATCTGGCCACGGCCAAGGAAAAGGCCGCCAAGTACTTCGGCAGCATCCCGGCCGGCCCGACCATGGCACAGCCGAAGGTGGACGTGGCCAAGCGCCCGGCCGACACCCGCGAAGTAATGACCGACAAGGTGCCGCAGGCGCGCATCTACCGCGCCTGGAACGTGGCCCAGGTCGGCACCACCGACGTCGACCAGCTGCAGCTGCTGGCCTATGTGCTCGGCGGTGCCAAGTCCTCGCGCCTGAGCCAGCGCCTGCAGCACCAGGACAAGCTGGTGGACAACATCAGCGCCGGCGCCTACGCCTCGCAGCTGGGGTCCAACTTCATGGTGATGGCGACGGTGAAGCAGGGCCAGGATCCGGCCAAGGTCGAAAAGATCATCGATGAGGAAATCGAACGCCTGCTCAAGGACGGCCCGACCGCCGAAGAGCTGGCACGCGCCAAGACCGGCTCCCGTGCCGGTTTCATCCGCGGCATCGAGCGCATCGGCGGCTTCGGCGGCAAGGCCGACGCGCTGGCCGAATGCACGGTGTACACCGGTGACCCGGGCTGCTTCCGCACCTCGCTGGCCAACATCGACAAGGCCACTGCTGCCGACCTCAAGCGCCTGGGCGCGCAGTGGCTGGACAAGGGCAGCCACACCCTGGTGGTCGAGCCGGGTGAACGCGTTGCGCTGAAGGAAGATCCCTCGCAGGCGCCCAAGCCGTTCAACGTGCCGGCCGTGGACAGCAAGTACAGCACCCTGCCCGAGCAGGTGGACCGCAAGGCCGGCGTGCCGCAGACCCGCGAGTTCCCGCAGCTGAAGTTCCCGGCATTGCAGCGCGCCACGCTGAAGAACGGCACCCAGGTGGTGCTGGCCGAACGCCATGAAATTCCGGTGGTGCAGTTCAGCTACCAGTTCCCGGGTGGCTTCACCGCTGACCAGGGCCGCAAGCCGGGCACCGCCAACTTCACCATGAGCCTGATGACCGAAGGCGCCGGCAAGCTGGGTTCGCTGGCCTTCGCCGATGCAGCCGATGCGCTGGGTGCGGACCTTGATGCGTCCGCCGGCCTGGATTCGGTGGACGTGGAACTGTCCGCGCTGAAGGAGAACCTGGTGCCGTCGCTGGCGCTCTATGCCAGCCTGCTGCGTGAGCCGCGCTTCGAGCAGAGCGAGATCGACCGGGTCAAGGCGACGTGGATCGCCGGCATCCAGCAGGAGAAGGTCAACCCGGGTGCGGTGGCGATGCGCGTGCTGCCGCCGCTGCTGTACGGCAAGGGCCACCCGTACGCGATCCCGTTCACCGGCAGCGGTGACGAAGCGGCGATCAGCAGCCTCGGCCGCGAGGACCTGGTCGACTTCCACCGCGACTGGCTGCGTCCGCAGGACGGCACCCTGATCGTGGTCGGCGATACCACCCTGGCCGAGATCGTGCCGCTGCTGGACAAGCAGCTGGGCGACTGGAAGGCCACCGGTGATGCGCCGACGATCAAGGCCACCACCGCCGTGGCGCTGCCGAAGAGCCCGCGCGTGTTCCTGATCGACCAGCCGGGCGCGGTGCAGGCCAACCTGTTCGCCGGCCAGGTCGTGCCGCCGTCCAGCGACGCCAGCTCGACCCGCTTCGACATCGCCAACGGTGTGATCGGTGGCGACTTCACCTCGCGCCTGAACATGAACCTGCGCGAGGACAAGCACTGGTCCTACGGTGCCCGCACCAGCGCCAGCAACACCGTGGGCCAGCGCCCGTGGATGGCGATGGCACCGGTGCAGATCGACAAGACCGGCCCGGCCATGGCCGAAATGCGCAAGGAGATCGCCGAGTTCGCCAACGGCAGCAAGCCGGCGACCGACGCTGAAGTGGCGCGCATCCGCAACATCCAGACCCTGAGCCTGCCCGGTGCCTACGAGACCGCCAGCGCGGTGGCCGCGACCATCGGCACGATCGTGCAATTCAAGCGTCCGGACGACTACGTGCTGCGCCGCAAGGCCGAGATCGAAGCGATGACCCCGGCACAGGTGCAGCAGGCAGCAGCGGAGATCAAGCCGCAGGCGCTGACCTGGGTGGTGGTGGGTGACCTCAAGCAGACCGAAGCGGCCGTACGCGCCTTGAACCTGGGCGAAGTGACCGTGATCGATGCCGAAGGCAACCCGGTCAAGAAATAAGGGACCGGCCTGCCCGCTCCGGCGGGCAGGCTTGCCGCGGTAGCGCCGGCCATGCCCGGCGAGCGCGTAGCGCGGCATCTGGACGTCTTCGAAGAACCGCCGGGCATGGCCCGGCGCTACCGCAGCCTCGTCCGGCTATCCCTGATTCAGACGGTTCAGGCACACTCCTGTCATTCCCTTCCAGGATCCTGCCCATGCGCGTTCTGCTGCTGTCGTCCCTGTTGCTCACCGTCACCGCCTGCACCTGGGTGCCGATCGAACCGGCCGGCAAGGCGACCCGCGTGCTGCCGGCAGGCCCGGTACCGGCCGGCTGCATCTCCAAGGGCGAAGTGGTGGTGACCGTGAAGAGCAAGGTCGGTTTCTACAACCGCAACCCGCTGCGCGTGCAGGAAGAGCTGGAAACCCTGGCCCGCAATGAAGCCCCGACCACCGGCGCCAACGCCGTGCAGGCCGCTGCGGCCCCCGCCGATGGCAGCCAGCGCTTCGCCGCTTTCCAGTGCCCGCCGCGCTGAATCCTTCACCATACGGCCAAGGCTGAATTCGTAAAGATGCGGTGAAGGCCCGGGGGGTTATAGAATAGCGCCCCCTTTGCCTGAGCCTTGGCGCTAACCTCGATGCTCTTCAAGAATGTCTCGATTGCCGGCCTGGCTCACGTTGATGCGCCGCACACGCTGACGACCAAGGAAATCAACGAACGGCTGCAGCCGACGCTGGATCGCCTTGGTATCCGTACCGATGTCCTCGGCGACATCGCCGGCATCCACGCGCGCCGCCTGTGGGACAACGGCGTACTGGCGTCCGACGCGGCCACCATGGCCGGCCGCAAGGCGCTGGAAGACGCAGGCATCGATGCGACGCAGGTGGGCCTGTTGATCAACACCTCGGTCAGCCGTGACTACCTGGAGCCGTCGACCGCGTCCATCGTGTCCGGCAACCTCGGTGTCAGCGACGAGTGCATGACCTTCGACGTCGCCAATGCCTGCCTGGCCTTCATCAACGGCATGGACATCGCGGCGCGCATGCTCGAGCGCGGCGAGATCGACTACGCGCTGGTGGTGGATGGCGAAACCGCCAACCTGGTGTACGAAAAGACCCTGGAGCGGATGACCGCGCCGGACGTCACCGCCGACGACTTCCGCAATGAGCTGGCGGCGCTGACCACCGGTTCCGGTGCGGCTGCGATGGTGATGGCCCGTTCGGAGCTGGTGCCTGACGCGCCGCGCTACAAGGGGGGCGTGACCCGCTCGGCCACCGAGTGGAACCAGCTGTGCCTGGGCAACCTGGACCGCATGGTCACCGACACCCGCATGCTGCTGATCGAGGGCATCAAGCTGGCCCAGAAGACCTTCACCGCCGCCAAGATCGCCTTGGGCTGGGCCGTGGAAGAGCTGGACCAGTTCGTCATCCACCAGGTCAGCCAGCCGCACACCGCGGCGTTCATCAAGAATTTCGGCATCGACCCGAAGAAGGTCATGACCATCTTCGGCGAGCACGGCAACATCGGCCCGGCCTCGGTGCCGATCGTGCTGAGCAAGCTCAAGCAGCTGGGCAAGCTGAAGAAGGGCGACCGCATCGCGCTTCTGGGCATCGGCTCGGGCCTGAACTGCTCGATGGCCGAAGTGGTCTGGTAAGACTCTTCTGCCAGACTCCCTGTAGAGCCGAGCCCACGCTCGGCTCACGCGCGCAGCGCGGTTCTTCCGCGGCCTGACCGGAGAGCAGCCGAGCATCGGCTCGGCTCTACACTGCGCCGCGATTCTTCCAAGGTGCTCCGCATGCGCGATCTTCCCGGTTACCCCGCCCACCCGCAGCGCTTCGAGGTCCGCCCCGGCCTGTCGATGAACTATCTCGACGAAGGCCCGCGCGACGGCGAGGTGGTGGTGATGGTGCACGGCAACCCGTCGTGGAGCTATTACTGGCGCACACTGGTGGCCGGCCTGTCGGACCGCTACCGCTGCATCGTGCCGGACCATATCGGCATGGGCCTGTCGGACAAGCCCGACGACAGCCGCTACGAGTACACGCTGCAGTCGCGCGTGGATGATCTGGATGCGCTGCTGAAGCATCTGGGCATCACCGGCCCGGTGACCCTGGCCGTGCACGACTGGGGCGGCATGATCGGCTTCGGCTGGGCGCTGTCGCACCACGACCAGGTCAAGCGCCTGGTGGTGCTCAACACCGCCGCGTTCCCGATGCCGGCGGCGAAGAAGATGCCCTGGCAGATCGCGCTGGGGCGGCACTGGAAGATCGGCGAGTGGATCATCCGCACCTTCAATGCGTTCTCCTCCGGCGCCTCGTGGCTGGGCGTGGAGCGGAAGATGCCGGCCGACGTACGCCGCGCCTACGTGTCGCCATACAACAGCTACGCCAACCGCATCAGCACCATCCGCTTCATGCAGGACATCCCGCTGTCGCCGGCCGACAAGGCGTGGTCACTGCTGGAGCGCGCTGGCAAGGCACTGCCGTCGTTCGCCGATCGCCCGGCTTTCCTCGGCTGGGGCCTGCGCGATTTCGTGTTCGATCACCACTTCCTGAAGGGCTTCCAGGCCGCATTGCCGCAGGCGCAGGTACATGCCTTCGAAGATGCCGGTCACTACGTGCTGGAAGACAAGCATGAAGTGCTGGTGCCGGAGATCCGCGCATTCCTGGACGCGAACCCGATCTGATCGGATCCGGGGTCGGATCCCTTCGGTAGCGCCGGGCCATGCCCGGCGTTGTTGTATCCGGGGTCAGAGCCGTTCCCGTACCGGAAACGGATCCGACCCCGCCTCTCATGCCGCGATCGGGGCCTGCGGCGACGGGCTGTTGCCGTTGTCGTCCGGGTGGTCGTCGTCGTTGCCTGCTTCGTCGCGCCAGCGCCAGTCGGCCAGGGTCAGCGGATCCAGGCCATAGGCGATGCGCGCCTTGTCGCACTGCGGGCTGGCCTTGCCGTATTCCCATGACGCATCCACTTCGCGGCACACGCTGGGCCGGTTGGGATGGATCGTGCAGCGCGAATAGACGCCGATCTGCGCATCCAGCGCCACGCAGCGCACCGGCTTGGAATGGGTGCCGCGCATGCACAGGCGATGCGGGTCGAGCACCTCGGTGAGCTGGTGCGGCACGCCGCCGGGGGTGACCTCGTCCGATTCCATCCAGTGGAAGGCCACGCGGTACTGGGTGCAGCAGGCGCCGCAGGTCATGCAGGGATGTTGCATGGGCAAGCCGCCTCGGGCGGCATCGGGAAAGGGTCGAGGATGCGGATTTTCCACGCTGGCGGCCGCCGCGCAAGAAATTCCGTAAGCGGCGACAATGAACGGATGAACCGATCCTGCAACATCGCCGCGCGGCTGCCCGAGCTGGCGCGTGAACGCCCCGACCAGATCGCCATCCGCTGCCCGGGCCGCCGCGGCGCCGGCAACGGCATGGCGGCCTACGACGTGACCCTGGATTACCGCCAGCTGGACGCCCGCAGCGATGCGATGGCGGCCGGCCTGGCCGGCTACGGGATCGGCCGCGGGGTGCGTACGGTGGTGATGGTGCGGCCGTCGCCGGAGTTCTTCCTGTTGATGTTCGCCCTGTTCAAGCTGGGCGCGGTGCCGGTGCTGGTCGATCCGGGCATCGACAAGCGCGCGCTGAAGCAGTGCCTGGACGAGGCACAGCCGCAGGCCTTCATCGGTATCCCGCTGGCCCACGTGGCGCGGCTGGCGCTGCGCTGGGCGCCTTCGGCGACCCGTCTGGTTACCGTCGGTCGCCGGCTGGGCTGGGGCGGCACCACCCTGGCCGCACTGGAGCGTGCCGGCGCCAACAGCGGCGCGATGCTGGCCGATACCGATGGCGAGGACACCGCGGCAATCCTGTTCACCAGCGGCTCCACCGGCGTGCCCAAGGGTGTGGTCTACCGCCACCGCCATTTCGTCGGCCAGATCGAGCTGCTGGGCAGCGCCTTTGGCATGGAGGCGGGCGGGGTGGACCTGCCGACCTTCCCGCCGTTTGCCCTGTTCGATCCCGCGCTGGGCCTGACCTCGGTGATTCCGGACATGGACCCGACCCGGCCGGCACAGGCCGACCCGGCGCGCCTGCATGACGCCATCCAGCGGTTCGGCGTGACCCAGCTGTTCGGTTCGCCTGCGCTGATGCGGGTGCTGGCGCGGCATGGGCGGCCGCTGCCATCGGTGACCCGGGTGACCTCCGCCGGTGCACCGGTGCCGCCGGACGTGGTCGCCACCATCCGCAGTCTGCTGCCGGCCGATGCGCAGTTCTGGACACCGTATGGCGCCACCGAGTGCCTGCCGGTGGCAGTGGTCGAGGGGCGCGAGCTGGAGCGTACGCGCGCGGCCACCGAGGGCGGTGCCGGCACCTGCGTCGGCAGCGTGGTCGCTCCGAACGAAGTGCGCATCATCGCCATCGACGACGCGCCGCTGCCGGAATGGTCGCAGGCGCGCGTGCTGGCCGTGGGCGAAGTCGGCGAGATCACCGTGGCCGGGCCAACGGCCACCGACAGTTACTTCAACCGTCCGCAGGCGACGGCGGCGGCGAAGATCAGCGAAACCCTGGCCGATGGCAGCGTCCGCATCGTGCATCGCATGGGCGATGTCGGCTACTTCGATGCGCAGGGGCGGCTGTGGTTCTGTGGCCGCAAGACCCATCGCGTGGAAACCGCGCACGGGCCGCTGTACACCGAACAGGTCGAGCCGGTGTTCAACACCGTGTCCGGGGTGGCACGCACCGCGTTGGTCGGCGTCGGCGCCGCCGGTGCGCAGGTGCCGGTGCTGTGCGTGGAGCTGCAGCGTGGCCAGTCCGACAGCCCTGCCTTGCGCGAGGCGCTGCATGCCACGGCCGCTGCGCGTCTGCCCGAGATGACGCTGGAACACGTGCTGATGCATCCGGCGTTCCCTGTCGATATCCGTCACAACGCCAAGATCGGTCGCGAGAAGCTTGCCGTCTGGGCCCGCGCAGAACTGGAGAAGCGCGCATGAAGATCCTGGTCACCGGTGGTGGTGGTTTCCTTGGCCAGGCGCTGTGCCGTGGCCTGGTCGAACGTGGCCACCAGGTGCTGGCGTTCAACCGCAGCCATTACCCGGAACTGCAGGCGCTGGGCGTGGGCCAGATCCGCGGCGACCTGGCCGACCCGCAGGCGGTGCTGCATGCAGTGGCCGGCGTCGATGCGGTGTTCCACAACGGTGCCAAGGCCGGCGCCTGGGGCAGCTATGACAGCTACCACCAGGCCAACGTGGTCGGTACCGACAACGTCATCGCGGCCTGCCGCGCACATGGCATCGGCAAGCTGGTCTACACCTCCACGCCCAGCGTGACCCATCGCGCCACGCACCCGGTGGAAGGACTGGGTGCGGACGACGTGCCCTATGGCGAGGACTTCCAGGCGCCGTATGCGGCGACCAAGGCGATTGCCGAACAGCGGGTGCTGGCCGCCAACGACGCCACGCTGGCGACCATGGCGCTGCGTCCGCGGTTGATCTGGGGCCCGGGTGACCAGCAGCTGGTGCCGCGCCTGGCCGATCGTGCACGCGCTGGCCGCCTGCGTCTGGTGGGCGACGGCAACAACAAGGTCGACACCACCTACATCGACAACGCCGCGCTGGCGCATTTCCTCGCCTTCGAGGCGCTGGCACCGGGCGCTGCGTGCGCCGGCAAGGCGTACTTCATTTCCAATGGCGAGCCGCTGCCGATGCGCGAGCTGGTCAACAAGCTGCTGCAGGCGGTGGGTGCTCCAACCGTGGACAAGGCGATCAGCTTCAGGACGGCGTACCGGATCGGCGCGATCTGCGAGCGGCTGTGGCCGCTGCTGCGCCTGCGTGGCGAGCCGCCGCTGACGCGCTTCCTGGCCGAGCAGCTGTGCACGCCGCACTGGTACAGCATGGAGCCGGCACGTCGTGATTTCGGCTACGTGCCGCAGGTCAGCATCGAAGAAGGACTGCGACGGCTGAAGGCGGCATCATGACGGCGGCATCACCGCGCTGAAGCCTTCATTACGCGCAGAGATCGCCATCACCGGTTGCACACCGGCAGATGCGCAGGATGGACACAACGCCACCCACGGCCGACCACCTGCGAGGAGCACCATGCTGCATTACGCCGTCATCTTCTTTGTCATCGCCATCATCGCCGCCGTGCTCGGCTTCTCCGGCATTGCCGGTGCCGCCAGCAACATTGCCTGGATCCTGTTCGTGGTGTTCCTGGTGCTGGCCGTGATCTCGATGTTCCGCAAGCGCACATGACCGCTTGAGCGGTAGTGCCGGCCAGCGGCCGGCACTACCGAAGCGCGGTCAACGCACCGCGCTATGCAATCCGCGATCGGCCTCGTGCCTTTCCAGCGCCAGTTCGATCAACCGCGTGATCAAGGCGGTGTAGCCCACGCCACTGGCGCCCCACAGCTTCGGATACATGCTGATGCGGGTAAAGCCCGGCAGCGTGTTGACCTCGTTGATGACGATCCGGCCATCGGCGGTGAGGAACACATCGACCCGCGCCATGCCAGCGCACTCCAGCGCCTGATAGGCCTGCAACGCGATCTGCTGGATACGCGCCTGCGTTGCCGCATCGATTGCGGCCGGCACCACCACTTCAGCACCGTCTTCGTTGATGTACTTGGTGTCGTAGGCATAGAACTCGTCGTGCAGTACGACCTCGCCACAGACGCTGGCCTGGGGCCGCTCATTGCCGAGCACCGCACATTCGATCTCGCGGCCGACCACGGCCGATTCCACCAGGACCTTGTGGTCGTAGCGCAACGCGGTCTGCAATGCCTCGGCGAAACCATCGGCGTCCTTGACCTTGCTCACGCCCACCGATGAGCCCTGGTTGGCCGGCTTGACGAACAGCGGCAGGCCAAGCACTTCGATCAATGCCGCGACATCGACCGCATCGGCTTCATGGCGACGGATGCACACCCAGGGTGCCACCTGCAGGCCCGCATCACGCAGCAGGCGCTTGGTCACGTCCTTGTCCATGGCCACCGCCGAGCCCAGCACCGGCGAACCGACGAAGGGCAGGTTGGCCATGCGCAGCAGGCCCTGCAGCGCACCGTCCTCTCCCAGTGGCCCGTGCACGATCGGCAACACCACATCGATCTGCCCCAGCGCGCTGCCCGCATCGGTCGGCTGCAGCTGCGCCTGCTCGGTGCCGGGCAGCACCGCCAGCGCGGTACCGGAAGCATGCAGGGCGATGCGCGACGGATCATCCGCATTGAGCAGGAAGGTATCCGGCTGGCTCAGGTGCCACTGGCCCTGCTTGTCGATGCCGACCAGCACCGGCTCGAAGCGCTCCCGATCCAGCGCATCGAGAATGTTCTTCGCCGACTGCAGCGAAACTTCGTGTTCGGAAGACCTGCCACCGAAGATGATGCCGACCCGGGTCCGTGCCATGGAGGTGCGATGTCCTGTGCGTTGCGTGGCTGCATAGCATGAACCTTCATCGGCCTTCCGCGTGAGGCACAGATGAATCAGAAATCCATCCACGCGTGTCATCCACGCATGGCGTGGATCTACCGTGTCGACCAAGGTCGACACCCACCAACAGCAGCAGCCGACACCCATCAACAGCAGCAGCCGACCCCGTGCCGTTCCGACAGATCACGGGAACCTGTCGAAGGCGGGGTGGGCCCGGTTGCGGGGGTGTCCGCGGCATGGATGCCGCGGCCAAGCCCCCAGGGTGAAGTGACCCCCGAGAGTTGGACGGTGGGGTCAAGCGGCCGCTTGAGCCTGTTCCCGGTACTGTACCGGGCTCAGGCCCTTCAATTTCAATCTGATGCGCTCTTGGTTGTAGTACTTGATGTAC
>NZ_WKEE01000089.1:0-11914 GCF_021605635.1 Stenotrophomonas sp. PA-6-5C | reverse complement strand
CCTGCATCGCGGCCTTTTTCGTTTCTGCCGGGAACACACCCCGCCGCCACCATTCAGCTTGCCGGGCAGGCGCCGATACCTCTTCTGGCGCCGGTCAGGTTCTGCCTGGCCGCCCTTCCCGGGTTCACCCCGCCCCCTCCGGGCCAGCGGGAATCCTCGGAAAAACAGCGTTCAGCGATGAAATTCGGCCGCAACGAAATTCCCCGCTAAAGGTTGTTGACAAAGCGCCGTTATTCATTTGGCAACGGCGAAGCACACAGCCACACAAAAAAACAGGCGGCGCTTCGTTTCATTCACCAACGGGTTCCATATAAGAGGAGACGACCCCATGGCACAGGTAATCAACACCAATACGATGTCGCTCAACGCTCAGCGCAACCTGAGCACCAGCGGCAACTCGCTGGCCACCACCATCCAGCGCCTCTCGTCCGGCCTGCGCATCAACAGCGCGAAGGACGATGCCGCCGGCCTGGCGATCTCGGAGCGCTTCAGCACCCAGATCCGCGGCCTGGATGTGGCCATCCGCAACGCCAATGACGGTATCTCGCTGGCCCAGGTCGCCGAAGGTTCGCTGAGCGAAGTCGGCAACAACCTGCAGCGTATCCGCGAACTGGCCGTGCAGGCCTCCAACGCCACCAATTCCAGCAGCGACCGCAAGGCCCTGCAGGCCGAAGTGACCCAGCTGGTCAGCGAAATCGACCGTGTCGCCAAGCAGAGCGACTTCAACGGCACCAAGCTGCTGGACGGCTCGTTCACCAGCCAGCTGTTCCAGGTCGGCGCCAATGCCGGCCAGGCCATCGCGATCAACAGCGTGGTGGATGCAAAGGCTGAATCGCTGGGTGCAGCGAACTTCCTCGATGCCGGCAAGATCGCCTTCAGCGCAACCGACATGGAAGACGCGAAGGGTACGCTGAGTGGCCTGAAGGTCGGCAACGTTTCGCTGGGCGACATCAAGTTTGACTACACCCCGCGCGCGGTGGCCGGCACCCCGGAGCCGGCCGTCGACAACGCCAACATGGAGCGTGCGGCCAAGGCCGTGGCAGCAGCCATCAACAACAAGCTGGGCGAGACCGGTCTGTACGCCGCGGTGGCCACTGCGCCCAATGGTGCAGTCATTCCGGGCGAGGTCGCGCTCACCTCTGTCAAGGCTGATGGAAACACGACTGACATCACTGTCACCAAGCCGCCGGTGGCTCCGGCCACGACCCCGGTCGCGATGAACACGGTCGGCCCAGCAGCCAGCCCGGTTCATGTCGCCGACATCAAGATCGACACCGTTGCGGGTGCGCAGCAGGCCCTTTCCATCGTCGACAAGGCACTGGAATCGGTCAACAGCGTGCGCGCCGACCTCGGCGCGATCCAGAACCGCTTCACCTCGGTGGTGGCCAACCTGCAGACCTCCTCGGAGAACCTGTCCGCATCGCGCAGCCGCATCCGCGATACCGACTTCGCCAAGGAAACCGCCGAGCTGACCCGCACCCAGATCCTGCAGCAGGCCGGTACGGCCATGCTGGCCCAGGCCAACCAGGTACCGCAGAACGTGCTCAGCCTGTTGCAGCGCTGACATGAGCCGCCTCCGGGGCACGTCGGGGGCGTCTAACCCAACTCACGTGCAACCGCTCAAGGACCTCTCCTCATGGCACAAGTAATCAACACCAACACGATGTCGTTGAATGCTCAGCGTAACCTGAGCACCAGCGGCAGCTCGCTGGCCACCACCATCCAGCGCCTGTCCTCCGGTTCGCGCATCAACAGTGCCAAGGACGATGCGGCCGGCCTGGCCATCTCCGAGCGCTTCGGCACGCAGATCCGCGGTACCGACGTGGCCATCCGCAATGCCAACGACGGCATTTCGCTGGCGCAGGTCGCCGAAGGTTCGCTGACTGAAATCGGCAACAACCTGCAGCGCATTCGTGAACTGTCGGTGCAGTCGTCGAACGCCACCAACTCCGACAGCGACCGCAAAGCACTGCAGGCCGAAGTGACCCAGCTGGTCAGCGAAATCGACCGCGTCGCGAAGCAGTCCGAATTCAACGGCACAAAGCTCTTGGACGGCTCGTTCTCAAGCCAGCTGTTCCAGGTCGGCGCCAACGCAGGCCAGGCCATTGCCATCGACAAGACTGTCGATGCCAAAGCTGGCTCGCTGGGCACCACCAAGTTTGCTGCTGACGTTACTGGCTCCGCTATCGCTGCTGCAGCCGCTGATGGCTCGATCGCAGGTCTGACGATCAATGCGATCGCCATCGACAAGGTCGAGTATAAAAACGGCGCTACGGGCGCCGACATTGCCAAGTCGCTGGCCACCGCGATCAACGCCAAGATCGGCGAGTCGGGCGTGTACGCCACCGTGGGCGGCACTGCTAAGGATCAGGTCGTGCTCAGCTCGGTCAAGGCCGAGAAGGATCTGGTCGTCGGTGGCACCATCACCGGCTCCGGCTTGACTGCCGCCACCACCACTGCTGCGGCCACTGGCACCAGCAGCGTAGTCCAGAGCCTGGACGTCACCAGCGTCAAGGGCGCACAACAGGCCCTGGAAATCGTCGACAAGGCATTGGGTTCGATCAATAACACCCGCGCTGACTTGGGTGCGATCCAGAACCGTTTCACCTCGGTCGTTGCCAACCTGCAGACCTCGTCGGAAAACCTGTCCTCGTCGCGCAGCCGCATCAAGGACACCGATTTCGCCAAGGAAACCGCTGAGCTGACCCGCACCCAGATCCTGCAGCAGGCCGGTACGGCCATGCTGGCCCAGGCCAACCAGGTGCCGCAGGGCGTGCTCAGCCTGCTGCGCTGATCCGAACTCTGATCGATCTCCGGGCGCTGCATGACGCGGCGCCCGGATCCTGAAACACGTTTCACCTTCGCCAAAGGAAAAGCACCATGGCACAAGTCATCAACACCAATACCATGTCCCTGAATGCTCAGCGCAATCTGAGCACCAGCGGCAGCTCGCTGGCCACCACCATCCAGCGCCTGTCCTCCGGTTCGCGCATCAACAGCGCCAAGGACGATGCCGCCGGCCTGGCTATCTCCGAGCGTTTCGGCACGCAGATCCGCGGTACCGACGTAGCCATCCGCAACGCCAACGACGGCATCTCGCTGGCCCAGGTCGCCGAAGGTTCGCTGACCGAAATCGGCAACAACCTGCAGCGTATCCGCGAGCTGTCAGTGCAGTCGGCCAACGCTACCAACTCGAGCAGCGATCGCAAGGCGCTTCAGGCGGAAGTGACCCAGCTGGTTAGCGAAATCGACCGCGTCGCCAAGCAGTCCGAGTTCAACGGCACAAAGCTCCTGGACGGCTCGTTCTCCAGCCAGCTGTTCCAGGTCGGCGCCAACGCAGGCCAGGCCATTGCCATCGATAAGACCGTCAATGCCAAGGCAGACTCGATTGGTGCAACCACCTTCGCTACCGGCGGCACCATCAAGATTGACGGAACTACCCTCGCAAGCGGCACCATCAGCGGGATGCAAGTCGGTGCACTTAACATCGGGGAGGTCAAATTCGACTTCACGACTCCACCGACCGTTGGCGGAACTGTTACCGCTGCAGATGTGGCCGCAGTCCAGAAGTCGAATTCCGACAACGCTGTCAAGGCGATTACTGCTGCAATCAACGGCAAAATCGGTGAAACCGGCCTGCAGGCCGCACCATCGGTGAATGCCACAGGCGCCGTTGTTCCAGGCGAAATCACGCTGACGTCGGTGAAGGCCAACAACAAGGCAGCTGACATTGCCGTCACGGTCACCGGCACCCCGGCAGGTGTTACGTTGAACACGGACGCTGCCGATGGCGCCGCTGCCAAACGCTTGTCGGACATCAAGATCGAAACGGTGGCCGGTGCGCAGCAGGCACTGGAAATCGTTGACACCGCACTGGGCTCCATCAACAGCACCCGCGCCGACCTCGGTGCGATCCAGAACCGTTTCACCTCGGTCGTAGCCAACCTGCAGACCTCGTCGGAAAACCTTTCCTCGTCGCGTAGCCGCATCAAGGATACCGATTTCGCCAAGGAAACCGCCGAGCTGACCCGCACCCAGATCCTGCAGCAGGCCGGTACGGCCATGCTGGCCCAGGCCAACCAGGTGCCGCAGGGCGTGCTCAGCCTGCTGCGCTGATCCACGGCAAGAAGGCGCCGCTACCGTCGGCTTGAACCGACGGTAGCGGCAACCCGACAGCCACGGTGTACACAGATGCGGGCCATGCCCGGCCCGGGAAGCTTCCCGAACCGTCTTGGCATCGCCCGCCCCTGCGGACCTCTCTTTCAGCGTTGTGCATTTTGACTGTACGTACCGGGCGGCTTCGTCTCCCCCCGATTGTCAGTAGCCTGATCCCTCCCCTGCATTGGGGGAGGGTTTTTTACAGACCCCCGGCAGCCCGCGGTGAACCCACCCGCACCCTGCCCCAGACCTCCTGCAACCGGCGTGCCAGAACCGTCCCCCGGCCAGTGGCACGGCGCATGCATCAACGAAGTCCTCAAGACCCAGCGGCGCAGGCCGCTATTTTCGTTGACGACGGGCCGCCGCACGACGGCCAGGCCCGTATACCAGGAGAAACGACGTGGCAGACTTTGGATACGGTGGCATTGGCTCAGGGCTGGACATCTCCAGCATCGTCAACCAGCTGGTCGCAGCTGACCGCAAGCCGGCGGACAACGCGCTGAACCTGCAGCAGTCCAAGACCAAGATGCAGCTGTCGTCGCTCGGCACGGTCACCTCGGCCTTCGACAAGCTGAAGACCGCCCTGACCGCGTTGAAGGCCACCACCGCCTTCGACACCCGAACCGTCAGCGCAACCGGCAAGGCCGGCCCCAACAACGCCGATGATGTGCTGACCGCATCGGTGGCGCTGTACGACCTCGGCACCAGCAAGGCGGCCGCATCCAACGGCACCCACAAGATCGAGGTGAAGAATCTCGCGTCGGCGCACAAGCTGATCGCCGACACCTCGGTGCCCAAGACCGACACCTTCGGTGCCGGAACCTTGACGCTGACCGTTGGCGTGGGCGACAAGGCCAAGACCATGAACGTGGAGGTGGAGGAAGGCGATACCCTCACCACCGTCCGCAACAAGATCGACGCCGCTGGCCGCAAGGAAGGCGTGCAGGCGACACTGATCAGCTCCGGTGACAACCAGTACCTGTCCATCGCCCAGGAAAAAACCGGCGCGGCCAGCGCAATCAAGCTGGAATACGCCGGCAGCGATCCGAAGCTGGGCGCGCTGGTCGGCAGCCTGAAGGAAAACAGCCCTGCCAAGGATGCGCTGCTGACCATTGACGGCGTGGAAGTGGTGAGTGCCAGCAATACCGTGGCCGACGCCGTCCCGGGCCTGACCCTGAACCTGAAAGTGCCGGGCCTGAGCACCGTCACCATCAGCACCGACACCACCGCCGCGACCAAGGTGATGCAGGAGTTCGTCACCGCCTACAACGCGGCCATCGCGGCGATCAACACCGAAACCAAGTACGACCCGAAGACCAAGGAAGCCGCCACACTGACCGGCGATGCGCAGATGCGTGGTGCGATCGCGCAGCTGCGCTCGACGATGTCCGGCGTGCTCAAGGACCTCGCAGGCGACGAACTGGACGCCAAGGCGCTGGGCCTGCAGACCCGCGGCTATCCCAACGCCGATGGCACCCTGGTGCTGGACAGCACCAAGTTCGCCGCCGCCCTCGCCGCCCAGCCGGAGAAGATCCGCCAGGCGGTCACCGGCGATACCGGCGGTGCCGGCCGGCTGTATTCACTGGTTGACGGCTACGTCAGCACCACGGTCGGCAAGGAAGGCGCATTCGTCGCCCGCACCAAGGGACTGAACACCACGCTGGACAACATCGACAAGCGCCGCAAGGACCTGGACGCGCGCATGGTCGGTGTCGAGGCCCGTTACAAGAAGCAGTTCGTGGCATTGGACAGCCTGATGGGCAAGCTGCAGCAGAGCAACACCGCGCTGCAGCAGCAGCTGGCCCAGTTGAACCGCTGAGGAAACACGCGCGACGCTCAAGTTTGGCGCCGTACGCACCGATAACGGACGCAACAGCAATCATCGCAGTGCCGGCGTCAACGGTCCCTTCGACCGCACCCCGGCACCCCGCGCAAGGGAGAATCACGAATGTACGGTTCCAGCCGTCAGTACGCCGAGCAGTACCGCCAGGTGGGTGTGACCAGTGCGGTCGCCGATGCCGATCCGCACAAACTGGTGGCGCTGCTGCTGTCCGGCGCACTGGAACGCGTGCGCCGTGCACAGGCCACCCTCGATCAAGGCGACCAGGCCGGCAAGGGCAAGGCGATCGGCGAAGCATGCGCGATCGTCGCCCACCTCAACGGCTCGCTGGACCATGAAGCTGGCGGCGAGATCGCCGGCAACCTGGCCGCGTTGTACGACTACCTGCTGCAGCGCCTGACCGAGGCCAACCTGCACAACGACCGTGCTGCACTGGACGAATCGCTGCAGCTGCTGGGCGAGATCGACGGTGCCTGGAATGCCATTCCGCACGAACAGCGCCGTTCCGCGGCGGTGGCGCCATGAGCCTGCTTGAACTCAATGCGCAGCTGGATGCCTTCGAGAAGGCCCTCGACGAAGAGGCATTCGAACAGGCCGACAGCCTGCTCGATGGCCATGACAGCACCCTGCACGCACTGCTGAGCCAACCGCTGGGCAGCGCCGACCACGCACCGTTGTCCGCGCTGCTGGAACGCCAGCAGAGCCTGCTTGGCCTGCTGCGCCAGCGCCGTGATGCCGTCTCCGTGCAGATGCAGGACGGCCGCCGCTCCCTTCGCGCCGCGCATGCCTACCTGCAGGCAGAATCGCTGGCATGACCGTCCTGCCGACCACATCCCTGCATCACCCGGCTGAAAGTGAGCTGTTCGACGAAACGCTCAGCTGCGAACTGGCCCTTCCCGCCGAGTTCCAGGCCGGCAGTGCAGTGGGCCGGACCAGCAGTGCCGAAGGCCTGCTGCGCAGCCTGGCGCTGGTCGAAGACAGTCGCATCGACGAACACGAAGAACGCAGTGAAGCCAGCCTGCAGCTGCAGCGCCTGGAAGCCAAGGTGGACCTGACCATGGTCCTGCTCGGCCGCCTGATTCGCCAGCAGGGCCAGGAACCGACGCTGCGCCCGGTACGCTGGTCACGCCGCGGCATCCGCCTGCAGCTGGGGCCGCGCAGTGGCAGCCTGCCCGGCCAGGCAGGCGTGGTCCGCCTGCAACCGAGCGACTGGCTTCCCGACCATATCGACCTGCCGGTGGAAGTCATCGCCGAAGCGGCCGATGGCGGCGGTGGCCACTACCTGTGGCTGCGCTTCCATCGCCTTGGCGATGGTCTGGAAATGGCGATGGAACGGCATCTGTTCCGGCTGCATCGGCGACAAGTGGCCGAGGCCCGCCGCGCACGCTGAAATCTGCCACCATGCGGCTGGACCGACGGCCCTTGGCGTGCCCGTTCAGCTAAGTTAAGGTGGTCCCCCCTCCCCAACCTCCAGCGTGCCTGTGCGAGTTCTCATCGTCGACGATCACACCCTGGTTCGCGCCGGCCTGGCGCGGCTGCTGCAGGGGTTTGCCGACGTGCAGCTCGTCGCCGAGGCCAGCAATGCCGAACAGGCACTGCAGATGGCCCTGCTGCACGCCCCGGACGTGGTGCTGATGGACCTGTCGCTGCCCGGCCGCACCGGCCTGGAAGCGCTGAGCGACATTCGCCTGCGTGCACCCGGCACGCGCATCGTGATGATGACCATGCACGATGACGCCGCCCACGTGCGCGATGCGCTCGACCGGGGTGCCGTCGGTTTCGTGGTCAAGGATGCCGCGCCGCAGGAACTGGAACTGGCGCTGCGTGCCGCGCATGCCGGCCAGGTGTTCCTGAGCCCGCAGATCTCGGCCAAGATGCTGGCACCGATGCTCGGCCGCGAAAAGCCGACCGGTATTGCCGCACTGTCGCCGCGGCAGCGCGAGATCCTTCGCCGCATCGGCAAGGGCGAGAGCAACAAGGAAATCGCCGCCGACCTGGGCATCAGCGTCAAGACGGTGGAAACCCATCGCGCGCGCATGATGGAATCGCTCGGCTGCCGTCGTGCCAACGATCTGCTGCTGCTGGCTGCGCGCCACCAGCACGAGCTGGAATGACGTCCGCACGCCACGGGTAACGCCGTGGTGCCGCCCACGGGCTCCGCGACGAAATACCGTCACCCACGCGCGTCCCGACGGGATTCCGTACAAGAGGTGCGAGCGAGCAGCTCGGCGACCAACCACGAATCAACGATTTAGCGACCGGAATCGTCAAATTCCCGCGCTTGTGTAGGGGATTTCCTTACAAGCTGTCGGGAATACCACCAACCCCCTCAGGAACCCCCCGATTCCGCCACTGCCGGATCAAAAGCAAGATGTGTTCCACAAGGCGTCGGGGAGCGGCGCCAGGGAACCACGATGAAGGCTTCACTTTCGACCCAGCTGGGCCAACAGCTTCACCTCACCCCGCAGCTGCTGCAGTCGATCCGGCTGCTGCAGCTCGACGGCCTGCACCTGGAGCAGGAAATCCAGCGACTGCTGGATTCCAATCCGCTGCTGGAAATCGAAGACGCCGAGGCGCCCGCCGCTGAAGCTACCGATGCAGCCAGCACCACGCTCGATACGGCCGCCTTCGACGAACTGCCCGAATCCTCGATGTGGGATGTGTCCGGTGCCAACTGGCAGGACGGCGACGACGACCGCATGGCACGCATCGCCGCTGGCGAGTCGAGCGACCCGCAGCTGCGCGTGCTGCAGCGTCTGGCGCTGGACCTGGACGAGCGCGAACTGGCCGTGGCCGCCTTCTGGCTGGAACACTGCGACGATGCCGGCTACCTGCAGGCACCGCTGGCGCAGCTGCAGCTTCTGGCCAGCGCCCAGTTCGACATCGATGGCAACGGCGTTGAAGCCATCCGCCAGCACCTCCTGCAGGGTGAGCCAGCCGGCATGGCCGCGCAGGACCTGCGCGAATCGCTGCTGGCCCAGCTGTGCAGCCTGCACGGCGTGGTACCGGCCCGGCATCTGGCCGCGCGCATTCTGGAAGGCGCGCTCGATGCCCTGGCCTCCCACGACTACCCCGCCCTCGCCCGCCAGCACGATGCCGAGATCGAGGACGTGCGTGAAGCCGTTCGCCTGATCCTGTCGCTGCAGCCGCGCCCCGGCGACAGCCTGCTGCCCGAGCGCAATGCGGTGGTGGTGCCGGACGTGGTCGCCTGGCACGCCGACGAACAATGGAAGGTGGCACTGAACCCGGCCACCAGCCGCCGGGTGTCGATCAACAGCCAGTACGAACAGGCCCTGGCCGAGACCAGCGAGACCGCCCCGGCGCTGCGCGAGATGCTGCAGGAGGCGCGCTGGTTCAGCCGCGGCCTGTCGATGCGCTACGACACCCTGCTGCGCACCGCGCGGGTGATCGTCGAGCGCCAGGCGGCCTTCCTGGTGCGTGGCGAGGAAGCCATGGCGCCGCTGACCCTGAAGGAAGTGGCCGAGGAAATCGGCATGCACGAATCCACCGTTTCGCGCATCACCACCGGCAAGTACCTGCAGACCCCGCGCGGCACCTTCGAACTCAAGCACTTCTTCGCCGTGCGCCTGGAAGGGGCCAGCGTGTCCGGCCAGGCGGTCAAGGCCATGGTCCGCCGCCTGATCGACGCCGAGCCCGCCGGTCGCCCGTTGGCCGACGAGGCCATCGCTGGCCTGCTGTCCCGCCAGGGGGTGAACATTGCCCGTCGAACCGTCGCAAAATACCGCGAACAACTGGATATCGCCCCGGCCCGCGAACGGCGCCGGGTCAACGCCAGGCAACCGCAGCTGGCCCGGGTGGGCTGAAAAGGATGTTGGACATGAACAAGCTCACAGTTCTGCTGGTCGATGACCACGAGGGCTTCATCAACGCGGCGATGCGCCACTTCCGCAAGATCGATTGGCTGCAGATCGTCGGCAGCGCCGGCAACGGCCTGGAAGCGATCGAACGCTCGGAAAGCCTGCGCCCGCAGGTAGTGCTGATGGATCTGGCGATGCCCGAAATGGGCGGCCTGCAGGCCACCCGCCTGATCAAGTCGCAGGACGATGCACCGTACATCGTGATCGCCAGCCACTTCGATGACGTCGAACATCGCGAACACGCGCTGCGTGCCGGCGCCGACAACTTCGTCAGCAAGCTGTCCTACATCCAGGAAGTCATGCCGATCCTGGAAGGCCTCAGGGAGGATCGATCGTGAGCGAATCGCGCATCCTGGTACTGGACAACGACGCAGTACGTGCCGAGCGTACCGTCGCCCTGCTGGAATTCATGGACTTCAACCCGCGCTGGGTTTCCGACGCCGCCGACTTCGACCTGGCCCGCCAGCGCCAGAACGACTGGATGGCGGTGATCGTCGGCAATCTTGACGACAGTGCCGCCAGCACCGCGCTGTACGCGTGGCTGGGTGGCAGCAGCTTGCCACCGCCGGTGCTGCTGGCCGACGGCCATGCCGCTACGTTCGCCCAGCAGCATGGCCTGCACGAAGCCAACATCTGGCCGCTGGAGGCGCCGCTGCGCCACGCGCAGATGGAAGCCCTGCTGCGCCGCGCCAGCCTCAAGCGACTGGATGCCGAACACCAGGCCGGTGCCGTGCAGGACCAGGGTCCGACCGGCAACGGTCCGGCAGTCAGCGCGCTGCGCACGATGATCGAGCAGGTCGCCGCGTTCGACACCACCGTGCTGGTGCTGGGCGAATCGGGCACCGGCAAGGAAGTGGTATCGCGCAGCATCCACCAGCGCTCGCCGCGCCGCGACGGTCCGTTCGTGGCGATCAACTGCGGCGCGATTCCGGCGGAATTGCTGGAAAGCGAACTGTTCGGCCACGAGAAGGGCGCCTTCACCGGCGCGCTGACCGCGCGCAAGGGTCGTTTCGAAATGGCCGAGGGCGGCACCCTGCTGCTCGACGAGATCGGCGACATGAGCCTGCCGATGCAGGTCAAGCTGCTGCGCGTGCTGCAGGAGCGCAGCTTCGAGCGCGTCGGCGGCAACCAGACCATCCGCTGCAACGTGCGGGTGATCGCCGCGACCCATCGCGACCTGGAAAGCCGGATCGCCGATGGCAAGTTCCGCGAGGACCTTTTCTATCGCCTCAACGTGTTCCCGATCGACGTGCCGGCCCTGCGCGAACGTCGCGAGGACCTACCGGCGCTGGTGGAAACCATCGCCACCCAGCTGGCGCGCACCGGCCGTGGCGAAGTGCGCTTCACGCCGGAAGCGCTGCAGGCGCTGGCCAGCTATGAGTGGCCGGGCAACGTGCGCGAGCTGACCAATCTGGTCGAACGCCTGGCGGTGCTGCACCCGGGTGGCTCGGTGCGCGTGCAGGACCTGCCGGCACGCTATCGCGGCGATGCCGCGCTGGCTACCGTGGCAGTTGCCGCAGCGCCGCCGGTAGTCGCCAGCGAAGAGCGCCTGGACCTGCGCAGCTTCTCGTTCCACACCCCGGGCAGCGGCAACCAGCCGTCGCTCGAACACGGAATCGCGGTCAACCGCGCCGCAGCGCCGGCCGCGTTGCCGGACGACGGCCTGGACCTGCGCAACCACATGGCCAACATCGAACTGGGCCTGATCAACGAAGCACTGGAACGCACCCAGGGCGTGGTCGCCCACGCCGCCCAGCTGCTCGGCCTGCGCCGCACCACCTTGGTGGAAAAGCTGCGCAAGTACGGCATCGAACGCGAGCCGGCCGAACTGGCCAGCTGACCCGCGTTGCCAGCATGAAGGGGGCACGAACGCCTGGGCTTGCCCGGGCGTTGGTGTTTGTGGGGGTGTTGTTGCCGGGCTGCTGCCCGGCACCCGCAGAGGCAACGGCCGAAGCAAAGGCCGAAGCAACAGCAACAGCTGGCTTCCTGCGCGATGCGCGGGCGGGTCAGGGTGCGGGGGACGCTGCAAGTACGTCCA
>NZ_WKEE01000088.1:0-12453 GCF_021605635.1 Stenotrophomonas sp. PA-6-5C | reverse complement strand
GTCCGGTTGCGGGGGACGCCGTGAACCCATCCATGGGGGCTTGGCCGCGGCATCCATGCCGCGGACACCCCCGCAACCGGACCCACCCCGCCTTCGACAGTTGGCCGCGATCTGTCGGAACGGCGCGGTGTTCTGTGCTGCTGGTGGGTGTCGACCTTGGTCGACACGGTAGATCCACGCCATGCGTGGATGGGGACTCGCGGGGTCGGGCTGGATAGACTGCATGCATGTCCATCGAACTGCGCCACCTGCGCTACTTCCTCGCCGTTGCCGATACCCTGCACTTCGGCCAGGCGGCCGAGCGGTTGGGGATGTCACAGCCGCCGCTCAGCCAGCAGATCCGGCAGCTGGAGGAGCTGATCGGTGCGCGGTTGTTCGTGCGCAGCCATCGGCGCGTGCAGCTGACGCCTGCGGGGGAGCTGCTGCAGGAACGTGCGCGCAGCATCGTGCAGCAGGTGGAAGCGGCGGTCGATGAAGTGCAGCGCGCGCAGCGTGGCGAGCAGGGTGAGCTGCGTATCGGCCTGACCCGGGCTACGCCGTTGTCGCCGCAGATTCCACGTTCGATCCTGCAGTACCGGCAGCAGTACCCGCAGGTGCGGCTGCAGCTGAGCGAGATGAACACCCTGCAGCAGATCGATGCGCTGCTCGATGGCTCGCTGGACGTGGGCATCATCCGCAAGCGCACGCTGCCGGCCGAGCTGGTGGCGCACAGCCTGTTCGTCGATCCGCTCGCGTTGATCGTGCATGCCGGCCACCCTGCCCTGCGCCGACTGTCGAAAGGCGGCACGCTGGCGTTGCGGGATCTGGCGCAGGAACCGTTCGTGGCGTTCCGCCGCAGCGCCGGGGCGGGCATCCATGACCACATGATTGCGCTGTGTGCGGCGGCAGGCTTCACGCCGCGCATCGTGCAGGAAGCCGGTGAGGCGTCGACGTTGATCAGCCTGGCTGCAGCGGGACTGGGTGCGGCGATCCTGCCTTCGTCGTGCGACCACATACGGGTGGAAGGTGCGCGCTTCGTGCCGCTGGCCGATGCAGGCACGCATTCGGAAGTGCAGCTGGCGTGGCGCCGCGAGGGCGTGACGCCGTTGATCCGCAATTTCGCCGGGCTGCTGCGCGAGGCGTTTGCCGAAGAGTGAGGTGCATCGCACCCGGTAGTGGCCAACCTTGGTTGGCCCAAGGGCACAACGCCGACCAAGGTCGGCATCTACCAGAGCAGGATCAGGCCGTCACCGGCTGCGGCGCGCGCTGCTGCAGCGCCCAGACAATGCCACCGCCGATCACGGTCAGCAGCGCGGCGAACGCGCACACGCCCAGCCAGTCCCACGCGGCATAGGCCAGGCCGCCCACGCCGCCCAGCACGCTCGAACCCAGGTAATAGGCGAACAGGTACAGCGCCGACGCTTCCGCACGCATCGAACCGGCGCGGCTGCCGACCCAGCTGCTGGCCACCGAATGGCCACCGAAGAAGCCGAACGTCACCAGTGCGATGCCCACGGCCATCGCCGACAGCCACGGCATCGCCAGCAGCACGATGCCGGCGGCGATCAGGCCGAAGGAGATCGACAGGATGCGACCGCGCCCGTAGCGCGTGGCCTGCTGGCCCATCCACGCCGAACTGAAGGTGCCGACGAGGTACACGCTGAAGATCAACCCGACCACGGTCTGGCTGAGGTTGTACGGCGGTGCCAGCAGGTGGTAACCGAGGTAGTTGTAGAGAGTGACGAACACGCCCATCAGCACGAACGAGGTGGCGAACAACCACGGCAGGCCAGGATCGGCGAACAACGTGCGCCAGCGCGCGGGCAACTGGCGCAGGCCACTGCGGCTGGCCTGGAAGTGGCGCGACGGCGGCAGCTGCAGCCACAGCAGCACGGTGCTGGCCACGGCGATGATCGAGACCACGCCGATGCCCCAGCGCCAGCCCCAGTGGTCGGCGATGATGCCGGCCAGCAGGCGCCCGCTCATGCCACCGATGGCGTTGCCGCCGATGTACAGGCCCATCGCCAGGCCCAGCGCGCGGCTGTCCATTTCCTCGACCAGGTAGGTCATCGCCACCGCCGGTACGCCGCTCAGCGCCAGCCCCAGCAGGGTGCGCAGCACCAGCAGGGTGGACCAATCATCGACCAGTGCCGTGCACAGCGACAACGTGGCCGAGGCCAGCAATGCAACGATCATCAGCGGGCGCCGGCCGACCGCATCGGACAGCAGGCCGGCCAGCAGCATGGCCACGGCCAGGGTGCCGGTGGTCAGCGACAGCGACATCGCGCTGCCCGCAGCGGACACACCGAAGTGGCGGCTGAACTCGGGCAGCAGCGGCTGCACCGTGTACAGCAGGCCGAAGGTCGAAAAACCGGCCAGGAACAGCGCCAGCGCGGTGCGGCGGAAGGCCGGCGTTCCCTGCTGGATGCGGGTGTCGGCGGCAGCGTGGTCAGTACGGGGACGGTCGGCAAGGGCCGCCGGAGTTTCGCCAGTCATGGGGGCGGTGGGCCGTGGGGGCGGCCGGAACGGAGGGGACGGGCCTCAGACTAGGCCCGTCCATCCAGTCGATCCATAACCTGATAAGTCAGGATTGATACTTCTGGCATATCGATTCAGCTTACAACCGCTGCCACTCGAAGCCGTCGCCACGGCGGTAATAGACCGCCACTGCACGGCCGTAGATCTTGTCCGCATCGACGAAGCCGAAGAAGCGGCCATCGAAGCTGTTACCGCGATGGTCGCCCAGCACCAGCACCTTGCCGGCGGGCACGTGCAGATCCGCGATGTCCGGGCCACCGCCCCTGTCCAGGTCGAGGCTGGCGCGGCGCTCACCGAAGGCTTCGGTATCGGCCAGGTCAGCGATCTGCAGCGGCTGGCCGTTGATGCTCAGGTGACCATCGCGCAGTTGCACGTGGTCGCCGGCCACGGCGGCGACGCGCTTGATCAAGCGGGTGCCGTCGGCCGGTGAATCGAACACGGCCACCTCACCACGCTGCGGCGTGCCGGTACCCAGCAACTCCTTGCTGGTGAACGGCAGGCGCAGGCCATAAGCGCGCATGTCCACCACCACCCGGTCGCCCGGTTGCAGCGTCGGCTGCATCGAGCCGCTGGGCACGACGTAGTGGTTGGCAAGGGTATCGCGGGCTGCCGCGAGCAGGCCCAACATCACCAGCAGGGGCAGCGCCTCCTTCTTCAGCCAAGTGAGCGCGCGCTCTGGGAACGGCGGACGGGCTACAGCATCCATGTCAGGCTCCGGGTGGTTGGTATCGGCGTCAGACCACGAAGGACAGAAGAGGTTCCCGGTCGCGCAGGGGTTACGCAGGTTTTACGCCACTGCCCGTCATCGGGCATCGCACCTTTACGGCCACCACGCGCATCGTGTGCCTACCGCGCCGCAGGGCGCTTTCCGCAAGGTGTTGTATGACCCTCCTGGTGATCCGGCATGCGTCGCCGTCGGTGCCGCGTCCGCTGCTGCCGGCCGAGTTGTCCGGCCATCCGGTGCTGTGCACCGACTGCGCCAGCCTGGCCGATGTGCGCCAGTGCCTGTGCCAGCTGCAGGCGCGCAGCGCGGACTGGGTGCTGCTTGATGTCGGCGTGGCCGACGAGGCGCAGTGGTGTGCCGAGGGCGGTGCGCTGCAGGCGGCATTGGACGGTCTGCCGGCGGAGTACATCGAACTGCAGTCACCCCATCAGCCCGGCCTGGAAGCGCGCCTGCGCCTGCAGCATGGCCCGGCCGCCGTGGTGGTCGACCAGCGCAGCCAGCAGGCGGGTTATCCGCTGTCATTGGCCATCGTCAGCCGCCGCCTGGCACGGGAGGGCTGAGCCATGTCGATCTTCATCATCCGTGGCCCGGAAGCGGCTGGCGCGCTGATCCGTACCGCCGCGCCGCTGCCGGCGCCGGTGCTGAAATCACTGGTGCACCGTGCGATCGATGCGGGGACCAGCGTGGCGATCCGCGCCTGCGGTTCGGAACAGGAACTGCTGGACGCGCTGCGCGTGGCCGACCACAGCCGTGGCGAAGTGACGCTGCTCGATCCGGGCGCATGCGCCGACAGCCTGCGCCTGCAGCGGCTGCTGCCGTACCTGCACAACGCGTACGTGGAAGTGCATGACGACGGGGCGGTGGCCGAGCCGTGCCTGCCGGCTGGCGTAGGTCAGCGATTGGGGATCGCGGCCGGATATGGTGCGCAGAGCTATGTGCTGGCGCTGGATATCGCGCTGGATCATCTGGGGCTGGCCGAGCAGGCGAACCGGGTGCATGTAGGGACGTGATGCGCTTCGGTAGAGCCGAGCCATCTCGACTCGCTTTCCGCCTTTGTAGAGCCGAGCCCATGCTCGGCTGCCTTTCCAGAAAACATCAGCCGAGCGTGGGCTCGGCTCTACAGAAGAAAGCCGAGCATGGCTCGGCTCTACACAAAGAAAAACGGCGGGGGTGCCCCCGCCGTTTTTTCTTTCGTACTTCAGGCCACGCTTACTTCAGGCCGCGGAACTTCAGCAGCGGTTCCACCGACGGGTCCTTGCCGCGGAAATCGCGGTACAGGGTCGACAGCTCCACGCTGTTGCCGCGCGAGAGGATCTTGTCGCGGAATTCCTGGCCGTTGGCGGCGGTCAGGCCACCGTGTTCGGTGAACCACTGGTAGGCGTCATGGTCCAGCACTTCGGCCCAGAAGTAGGCGTAGTAGCCGGCCGAATAACCGCCACCCCAGATGTGGTCGAAGTAGGTGGTGCGGTAACGCGGCGGCACCTGCGGCAGGTCGACCTTGAACTTCTTCAGCGCGCTGGCTTCGAAGGCGCCGACATCCTGCAGCGGGGCATCGGCCTTCTGCGTGTGCCAGGCCAGGTCAAGCAGTGCGGCCGACAGGTACTCGGTGGTCGCATAGCCCTGGTTGAAGCTGCGTGCCTTGAGGATCTTGTCGACCAGTTCCTGCGGCATCGCTTCGCCGGTCTTGTAGTGCTTGGCGTAGTTGGCGAACACCTTCGGGTCCAGCGCCCAGTGTTCGTTGAACTGCGACGGGAACTCGACGAAATCGCGCGAGGTGGCGGTGCCGGCGATCGACGGATACTTCACGTTCGAGAACATGCCATGCAGTGCATGACCGAACTCATGGAACATGGTGGTGACGTCGTCGAAGCTGATCAGCGCAGGCTGGCCAGCGGCCGGCTTGGTGAAGTTGCAGACGTTGTAGACCACCGGCTTGGCACCGGTCAGGCCGTCCTGTTCGACGAACACGTCCATCCAGGCGCCACCGGACTTGCTGTCACGCTTGAAGTAGTCGGTGTAGAACAGGGCCAGCGAGGTGCCGTCCTTGTCGAACACTTCGTACACCTTCATGTCCGGGTTGTAGGTCGGAATGTCGGTACGCGGCTTGAAGGTGATGCCGTACAGCTGGGTGGCGGCGTAGAAGACGCCGTTCTGCAGCACGTTGTCCAGCTCGAAGTACGGCTTGATCTGCGACTCGTCCAGATCGTACTTGGCCTTGCGCACCTGCTCGGCGTAGAAGTCCCAATCCGAGGCAGCCACCTGGAAACCACCCTTCTGGGCGTCGATCACCTTCTGGATCTCGCCGGCTTCGGCACGCGCCTTGGCGGTGGCCGCAGGCACGGTGTCGGTCAGCAGCTTCAGCGCGGCCGCCGGGGTCTTGGCCATCTGGTCGCCCAGCTGGTAGTCAGCGAAGGTGTCGAAGCCGAGCAGCTTGGCCTTCTGCGCACGCAGCTGGGCCAGGCGCTGCACGGTCTGCCGGGTGTCGTTGGCATCGCCGCGCTCGGCACGGGTTTCCGAAGCCTTCAGCACGGCCGCGCGCTGGTCGCGGTCGGTCAGCGAACCGAGCACCGGCTGCTGGGTGGTGTTCTGCAGCGGCAGCAGGAACTTGCCATCCAGCTTGCGGTCCTTGGCGGCGGCGGCGGCATTGTTGACCGCGCCCTCGTCCAGGCCGGCCAGCTTGGCCTTGTCGTCCACCACGACCGCGGCAGCGGCGGTTGCAGCCACCAGACGGGTGTGGAACTGGGTGGACAGCGTGGTTTCTTCCACGTTGAGCTTGCGCAGGCTCGCCTTGTCGGCGTCGGACAGCTGTGCGCCCGAGCGCACCAGGCCGTCGTAGTAATGCTCGACCAGGCGCTTCTGCACAGGGTCCAGGCCCAGCGTCTCGCGCTGGTCGTACAGCGACTTCACGCGCGCGAACAGCTTCGGATCGAGGTTGATCTCGTCCTGGTGCGCGGCCAGCTTCGGCGCTACTTCTTCCTGGATCTTCTGGCGGGCATCGTTGGTATCGGCCTGGACCAGACCGAAGAAGATGCGCGACACGCGGTTCAGGGTCTCGCCGCTGCGCTCCATCGCCACGATGGTGTTGTCGAAGGTGGCCGGCTCGGCGCTGTCGGCGATCTTGCGCACGTCGGCCAGATGCAGGCGCATGCCTTCTTCGAAGGCCGGCAGGTAATCGCTGTCCTTGATCTTGTCGAACGGCGGTGCCTGGAACGGCAGGCTGCTGGCGGTCAGCAGCGGGTTGGTGGAGGCTTCGGCCGGCTGCTGGGCCGGTGCATTCTGGGCTTCGGACACGGGGGTGGACTCCTTGCCGGAACAGGCCGCCAGCGCCAGGCTGATGGCGGCGGCCAGGACTACGGTACGCGACATGTAAAACGCTCCTTGGGCAGACGGTACGGGATGGCAGCCGTCCACCCTACTCCTGTCACGGGCGCCCGGCATGTGCCGGACGTGGCGTCTACGCTGCTGGCAGCGACCGGCTCAGACCGTGCCGCGGGTCTTGCCGATCCACGGCCGGTAGAACTCGCGGATGGCGGCCATGTCGGCGGCGTCATCGCCGGTCGGCGTGAACACCGGACCGATGCCGATGATCTTCTCCGGGTAGTGGAAATACGCCGCCAGGATCGGCACGTCGGCCATCCGCGCGATCTTCAGGAAACCGGCCTTCCATTCCTTGACGGCCTTGCGGGTGCCTTCAGGGGTGATCGCGAACCACATCTTCTCGTTGTCGCGCAGCAGGTCCACGGCCTGGCCGACGGTGCCCTGCGGCGAGCTGCGATCGAGCGGGATCACGCCCAGCTTGTGCAGCAGCGGACCCAGCGGCCACCAGAACAGCGAGGCCTTGCCCAGCACTTTCACCTTCATGCCCAGCGCGATCTTCGCCGCCATGCCCCACAGGCCGTCCCAGTTGGACGAATGCGGGGCGATGATGAACACCAGCCTCGGGATGTCCGGCAGGGTGCCGGTCACTTTCCAGCCGCCCATGCGCAGCGTGCAGCGCGCCAGCCAGCGCAGGAAACGGTTGGGTCTGACCTGCGGCATGTTCGGCGGAATGGCCGGCAGCAACGGCGTCGGGTTGTTCAAGCAATCACTCCCAGTCACGTGATGAGCGCCCGCGCTTGATCTGCGCGCGCCCGCGTTTGGCGTCCAGACGACGCAGTTTCGACCCGAAGGTCGGCTTGGTGGCCTTGCGTGGTTTGGGCACGCTCAGCCCGGCCTGGATGAAGGCCGCCAGCCGCTCGCGCGCATCCTCGCGATTGCGATCCTGGGTCCGGAAACGTTGCGCGTCGATGACAAGCACACCTTCGCCGGTCATGCGCCGGTCGCGCCGCGCCAGCAGGCGCTCGCGCAACGGTTCGGGCAACGAGGGCGAACCGGCCACGTCGAAACGCAGTTCCACCGCGGTGGAGACCTTGTTGACGTTCTGGCCGCCGGCACCACTGGCACGCACGAAACGCTCGACGATCTCGCCGTCGGGGATTTCAAGCTGCGCGCTGATGGTGACCGGTCCATTGCCCATCCGCGCATTGTAGCGGCAGGCGCGTTGCCGTGGCTGCCATCGCGCACCGTATGCCGCCGATCAGGCACCGAACACGCCGCCTTCGCCTTTGCCGGGGGTATGCTTGCGGTCCCGTGTACTGCAGGACGCTCCGCATGATCCGCTTCGTTCCCTCCGTGTTGCGCCGCGCAACCCTGCTGCTGGTGCTGGCCGCAGCAAGCGCGCCGGTGCTGGCCGCAGCGCCCACCGATGGCGACATCAACCGCCTGCTGTCGGCCTCGCGTGCGCAGAGCATGATCGACACCATGCTGCCGCAGATCGAAGCGATGCAGCAGCAGCAGTTCCAGCAGGTGGCCGCACAGCGCCAGCTCAACGCCCAGCAGCAGGAACAGCTGCAGCGCATCCAGGCGCGTACCAGCCAGACCCTGCGCCAGGCACTGTCGTGGCAGCAGCTGCGGCCGATGTACGTGGACCTGTACAAGAAGACCTTCAGCAAGGAAGACGTGCTGGCCATGGCCGAGTTCTACGAGAGCCCGGCCGGTCAGAGCCTGCTCGACAAGACCCCGGCGCTGATGCAGAACGTGATGGTGGCGATCCAGACGCGCATGCAGCCGCTGTTCGCCGATCTGCAGAAGGATCTGGAAGCGATCGTCAACGAGCCGGAAAAAAAGTGAGGCGGTAGCGCCGGGCCATGCCCGGCACCCCGGATTTCCGTAGCGCCCGAGCCCATGCTCGGGCGGCGGCGCGCAGCGCCGGGAAGCGCAGCCGAGCGTGGGCTCGGCTCTACAGGCCCTGGCTCCAGCCGAACAGGTCCAGCGCCTTCTGGAACTCACCGTCGACCGGGGCGCGCACGTCCACCGTGCCGCCATCCGGATGCGGGAAGCGCAGCCGCTCGGCATGCAGCAGCATGCGGTGTACACCCTGCATGCGGAAGTTGCGGTTGTGCCGGCCATCACCATGGCTGGTATCGCCGATCAGATGATGTGACAGGTGCTTCAGATGTCGGCGGATCTGCCGGAAGCGCCCCGTCTGCGGCTGGCAGCGCAGCAGCGCGTAGCGCGAACTGGCGAACTCCCCCACCGGCACCGACAGTTCGCCAGCAGCCAGACGCTGGAAGTCGGTCACCGCTGGCTTCTTCACCGGCTTGCCCGGACCGCCGTCCAGATCATGGTCGACCTGCCAGGTCTCCTCGGCAGGCCAACCGCGGCAGATCGCCAGGTAGTCCTTGCTCACCTCGCCGCCCATCAGCGCCTTGCCCAGCATGCTGGCGGCGTCGCGGTCGAAAGCCAGCAGCAGGCAGCCGCTGGTGGCGCGATCCAGACGATGGACCAGGAAGATCGGCCGACCCAGCTGCTCACGCAGGCGGTCGGCGAGGAAATCATCTTCGCCACGGGCCAGCTTGCTGTCGTGGACCATCAGCCCGGCCGGCTTGTTGACCACGGCCAGGCGTTCATCCAGGTGCAGCAGCTGCAGGGGCGCGGTTTCAATCTCGACCGCAGCGAGGGTGTCGGGTTCGGTACTCACCGCGCGATTATAAAGGCCTGCCCTCTGTAGAGCCGAGCCCACGCTCGGCTGCTCCGCGCGACCGGCAATAGCGTGCCAACCAAGGTTGGCACCTACCTGTAAAGCGGTCAGGCGTTGCGCAATGCCAGCAGTTCGCCATTGCCCACCGGCACCAGGCTGGTGGTGAACGCCGCGTCGGCGGCCAGCAGGGCGCGCAGCGGCTCCATCTCAGCGGCATGCGAGGTGGCGTTGTCGACCACCAGCAGACCGCCGGGGCGCAGCACACGGCGCAGCTGCGGCCACCAGCCCGCGTACTGCCCGCGATCCGAATCCAGGAACAGCAGGTCGATGCAGCCATCGGCCGCCTGCGCCAGCCACTGCCCGGCATCACCGTGGACCAGTTCGATGCGCTCACCCAATCCACTGCGGGCGAAATTCTCACGGGCCATCGCCACCTTGTCGGCGGCGAACTCCAGCGTGGTCACCCTGCCATCAATGGCAGCGGCGGCCTCGGCCAGCCACAGCGTGGAATAGCCATTGGACGTGCCGATCTCCAACACGCGACGGGCGTTGCCGAACCGCACCAGCACCGACAGCAGTTCACCGGTATCGGCAGTGATGTTGAGCATGCGCCGGCCACGATCGGTTTCGCGCGCATCGTTGTCACTGCCGAACTGCGCCAGCTCCTGTCTGAGCGCACTCAGCGCATCACTCATCGCCACCACGCACGCGCCAATGCGAACACGCCAACGGTACCGGACACCCAGCTCCATGCCGGCACGTCGCCCCAGTACCAGCCCGGCGGCTGCAGCACGTACATCAATGCGGCAATCGCCAGCAGACCAACGCCGGTGATCGCCCCGACCGCGCGCTTCTGCAGCCGCTGCAGGCTGGCATCGAGCGCGACCAGATCACGCGAGCGCATCGCCAGTTCATGCCGGCCTTCCACCTGCTGGGTCAGCCAGGCGTGCACCAGGCGCGGCATGTCCGGCGCATGGGTCATGATTTCCGGCAGGCGCTTGCCGATCTCGCGCACCACGCGGCGCGGGCTGTAGCGCTCGCGCAGGATCTTCGCCAGCACCGGCTTGGCCACGGCCCATATGTCGATCTGCGGATCGAGCTGGCGGCCGACGCCTTCGATGTTGAGCAGGGTCTTCTGCAGCAGGATCAGCTGCGGCTGCAGGGTCAGCTGGTAACGCTGGGCCACGCGGAACAGCTTCATCAGCACTTCGGCCAGCGAGATCTGCGACAGCGGGCGGGTGAAGTACGGCTCGCACACCGAGCGCACCGCCGCTTCAAGATCATCGATGCGCACGTTGTCGGGCATCCAGCGCGCCTGCACGTGCAGTTCGGCGATGCGGCGGTAGTCGCGGTTGAAGATGGCCATGAAATTCTCGGCCAGGTAGTACTGATCTTCCTGCGAGAGCTGGCCCATGATGCCGAAGTCCAGCGCGATGAAGCGCGGGTTGTCGCGGCGCATCGGATCGATGTCGACCCAGATGTTGCCGGCGTGCGCGTCGGCATGGAAGAAGTTGTCGCGGAACACCTGGGTGTAGAACACCCGCACACCCTTGGCGGCCAGCGCCTTGCGGTCGATGCCGGCCTTGTCCAGCGCGGCGATGTCATCGGAGGGAATGCCCCATACGCGCTCCAGGGTCAGCGCGCGCTCGGCGGTATGGCTCCAGATCACTTCCGGCACGTACAGATCGTCGGAGTTCTCCCAGAAACGGCGCAGCACGCTGGCATTGGCGCCTTCGCGCTGCAGGTCGAGCTCGGCGGCCAGGGTGTTCTCGACCTCGGCCACCACTTCGCGCGGGCGGATCTTGTCGGCACGCGGGTGGGTGCGCTCGACCAGCGTCGCCAGCGAGTTGAGCAGGGCGATGTCGGCGTCGATCTGTTTCTCGATGCCCGGGCGCAGCACCTTGACCACCACCTGGCGTCCATCGGCCAGGGTGGCCGCGTGCACCTGCGCGATCGACGCTGAAGCCAGCGGCTCGGTATCGAAACTGGCGAAGGCTTCGCTGACCGGCAGGCCGAGTGCTTCCTCGACGATGCGGCGCGCGGCGTCGCCGTCAAAGGGCTTTACCCGGTCCTGCAGCAGGGTCAGTTCATTGGCCACATCCGGCGGCACCAGATCGCGGCGGGTCGACAGGATCTGCCCGAACTTGACGAAGATCGGCCCCAGATCCTGCAGCGCCAGGCGCAGGCGTGCACCGCGCGACTGTGCGGCGATGTCGGCTGAAGCGCGCGGCACGAACGGCTTGGCCAGGCGCAGCCAGCGCTCGGCCGGCGTGTCCTGCAGCAGGTCGTCGAGGCGGTAACGCAGGATCACCCGGCCGATGCGGCTGGCCCGCAGCAGCGCCTTCATGCGGCACCCCGCAGGCGCTGCACGCGTGCGCCGAGGCGCTCGACATCATCGCGCAGTACGTCCACGTCGTCGTGGAAGGCGTCCAGTTCGGCACGTGGCACCACGTCGCGCGATTCCTCGGTGATGAATTCAGCGGCACTGTGGGCCAGGTCGATCGCACCCTGGCGAGCGTGCTGCAGGGCTCTGCGCAGGGTGTTGGCCACCTGCACGCCGAGCACGTCGCCGAACACGCTGACGAACGGCTGCTGCCAGTCCGGATCGAAGCCCTTGGCCAGCTGCTGCAGGCGGCGCGCCAGCTCGGCGTCGCCGGCCACGCGTACGCGGCCCTTGCCGTTGTCAGCACCCTGGCGCGCACGCGCCAGCAGCGGCAGCTGCGCCAGCACACCGGCCAGGCTGCTGCGCACGGCCAGGTCGGCTTCCTGCGCATCCACCGGGCCCACCCGCAGCTGGTTGCCATCGACACTGATGCGCATCGCCAGCGGCGGTGCGTCCAGGGTCAGGTCGATATGGCGACCGTCGAGGCTGGCCAGTGCATGGCGGGTATCCGGATCCAGCGCCAGCGCGCGGTTCAGGGCGATCTGCAGCGCGCGGCCAGCGACCGGCTTGAGGGACTTGAGCAGGGAAAGAGCCATGTGCGCATTCTACCTGCGTGGGTGGGGGGCTTGGGCCGGGCTGCCGCCCGGCACCCGCAGATGCAACGGCCAGGGCAACCGCAAGGTCAAACGCCGGCGTGCAGTGGGGGAGGCGGGGTGGGTCCGGTTGCGGGGGACGCCGTAAACCCATCCCTGAAGTGACCCCCGGGAGTTGGACGCCAGATCCAACCCCGAGGGATACATGAACAGGTAC
>NZ_WKEE01000087.1:0-12595 GCF_021605635.1 Stenotrophomonas sp. PA-6-5C | reverse complement strand
GCAAGATGGACAATCATCCTTCCTGCAGGCGCCTTCACAAGATACCTGCGCATACTTTCAAAGATCCGGGGAAGTGGCCTCAGCGCCGTTCCCGTGTGCTGCGAAGTTTCCTTCGTAGCGAGCCGCCTATTATGCCGGACTTTTCGAGTCCGTCAACACCTTTCGTTCGATCATCTCGTTCGGCGGTGGTGGCGTCCCTTGTGTCGCTGAAGCCCCTTGTTGGCGACCCCTGCGACGGGGGAGGGAAAGTATGTCCCTATTCGCGGCCTTTGTGAAGGGGGTGTGGCAACTTTTTTCATCGGATGTTGCATCCGTTCATCCAGAAGGTCCTGGCAGGGACTATTCCGCGGAGAGCAGAAGCAGCCGAGCGTGGGCTCGGCTCTACAAGAGCACAAGGAAGGGCCGGCTTGCGCCGGCCCTTCCTTGTTGTCAGGCAGCGACCAGGCGCACGCGGGCGAAGGTGCGCTTGCCGACCTGCAGCAGGCCCTCGAAGCCGGGCTGCAGCACCTGCTGGCCGTCTTCCACCACTTCGCCGTCCACCTTCACCGCACGCTCCTTGAGCTTGCGGTTGGCCTCGGAGTTGCTCGGCGTCAGGCCAGCAGCGGTCAGCAGTGCGGCAATACGCAGGCCTTCGGCCGGGATCGACACGTCCTGCAGCGGCAGCTGGGTGATATCGCCCTGCCCCGTAACAGCCGCTTCCCAGCCGGCAATCGCCTGTTCGGCCGCTGCGGCGTCATGGAAGCGGGTAGCCAGTTCACGCGCCAGGCGCAGCTTCACCACGCGCGGGTTCAGGCCAGCGGCGATCTGCTCGCGCAGGGAGGCCGCTTCGGCCTGGCTGATATCGAAGGACAGCAGCTCGATCCAACGCCACATCAGGGCGTCATCCACCTTCATGGTCTTGGTGACGATGTCGATGGCCGGTTCGCTGATGCCGATGTAGTTGCCCAGCGACTTGGACATCTTGTTGACGCCATCCAGGCCCTCCAACAACGGCATGGTCAGCACCACCTGCGGCTTCTGGCCGTGGTGTTCCTGCAGGCCACGGCCCATCAGCAGATTGAACTTCTGGTCGGTCCCCCCCAGCTCGACGTCCGCTTCCAGGGCCACCGAATCGTAGCCCTGCACCAGCGGGTACAGGAATTCGTGGATGGCGATGGACTGCTGGGCGGCGTAGCGCTTGGCGAAGTCGTCGCGCTCGAGCATGCGCGCCACGGTGTGCTGGCCGGCCAGGCGGATCATGTCGGCCGCGCTCATCTTGCCGAACCACTCCGAATTGAAGCGGACCTCGGTGCGGCTGCGGTCCAGCACCTTGAACACCTGCTCTTCATAGGTACGGGCGTTGGCCAGCACGTCGTCGCGGCTGAGCGGCTTGCGGGTCAGGCTCTTGCCGGAGGGGTCGCCGATCATGCCGGTGAAGTCGCCGATCAGGAAAATGACCTGGTGGCCGAGGTCCTGGAACTGACGCATCTTGTTCAGCAGCACCGTGTGGCCCAGGTGCAGGTCCGGCGCGGTGGGGTCGAAGCCGGCCTTGATGCGCAGCGGGCGGCCTTCCTGCAGGCGCGCGCGCAGATCCTCGAGTTTGAGGATCTCGTCGGCACCGCGGCCGATCAGGGCAAGGGCTTCTTCAATCGAGGACACGTGACTACTCCCGGCAACGCCGTTTCTTATGTGGGGTGTTAAAGCGAAGTTAACCCGATCGGCTTCACAAAAGCCAATAGGCACAAGGGTTTGACGCGAATTTGTTAGGTGTCTATGTTACCGGCGTTTGGGCCCGCGTTCCCGGGTCAGCCAGAGACCGACATCTGATGCTCAATTCCGATCAAGGCCGCGCACGCAAGCAGCGCTTCCAGGAACGACTCCACGTCCTGCACGACAACGCCCTGCACCGGAAGCTGAGGCAACACCTCCCCGCTGCGTTCAATGAGCGCTGGACGCGCCGTCATTGGATGCACGCCAGCCTGTTTGTGACCATCGGCGCACTGGTGGCCACGATCGTGCCGGGCTTCTCGCACACCATCGATGCCCCCTACGCCGACAGCCATACCAGCCTGGCCCTGCCGTTGCCCCCGCTGGCAATGGCCCGCCAGCAGCAGATCCCCGGCGACAGCTGGCAGGTGCTGCGGGTACAGCGTGGGCAGACCCTGAGCGACCTGTTCGACAAAGCCGGCATCTCCGCGACCACCCTGCACCGGGTGCTGGACCATCCAGGTGCGCGCGAATCGCTGACCAAGCTGCGCCCGGGCGCCGAGATCGCCTTCGACATGCCGCTGTCCGGTGACCTGCGCAGCATCCGCTTCGACCGCGACGCCGACAACCGGGTCGAGTTGAGCCTGAGCGGCGATGACATCAAGGAAACGGTGACCAAGCGCGAGACGTCCACGCGGACGGTGGTCACCAGTGGCGAGATCACCAGCTCGCTGTATGCAGCGGCACGCCGCGCCGGACTGTCACCGTCGGCGATCGCGACGATGACCGACGACATCTTCAAGTACGACATCGACTTCTCCAAGGACCTGCAGCCGGGCGACCGCTTCAGCGTGGTGATGGACGAGACCTGGCGCGAAGGCGAGAAGGTCGATACCAGCAAGATCCTGGCGGCGACCTTCACCACCGGCGGCAAGACCTATTCCGGCTTCCGCTTCGACCGCAACGGCAAGTCCGAGTACTACGACATCAGCGGCCGTTCGCTGAAGAAGAGCTTCATCCGCATGCCGATCCCGTTCGCGCGGCTGAGTTCGACCTTCGGCGCGCGCAAGCACCCGGTGCTGGGCAAGATGCGCATGCACAAGGGCGTGGACTACGCCGCGCGCACCGGTACCCCGATCATGGCCGCCGGCGATGCGCGGGTGCAGTTTGTCGGCGTGCAGCGCGGTTACGGCAATGTGGTGATCCTTGACCACGGCCGTGGCCACACCACCCTGTACGGCCACATGTCGCGCTTTGCCGGGATCAAGAACGGCCAGCGCGTGGCCCAGGGCACGGTGATCGGCTACGTCGGCTCGACCGGCCTGGCGACCGGCCCGCACCTGCACTACGAATTCCGGGTCAATGGCGAGCACCGCAACCCGCTGACGGTGACCATGCCGCCGCCGGAGCCGCTGAAGGGCGCCGAGCTGGTGGCCTTCCGGGCGCAGACCGCGCCGGCGATGGCCCGCATCCAGGGCATGGAGAAGCTGATCTACGCCGACGCCAGCCCCGCACCGGCCGCCGAAAGCGCGACCACCGAGGTGGCCAGCGCCAAGGACAAGGCGCCGGCAGGCCGCAAGCGCGGCTGAGCCTTGCGTTGACGAAGAAGGACACGGCAGCACAAGCTTGCCGTGTCCTTTTTTTATGCCCGCCATGAACACCACTGCCGATCCGTCCCTTCCCCTCTACCTGGGCCTGATGTCGGGCACCAGCGCTGACGGCATCGATGCCGCGCTGGTGCAGTTCCCGGCCGACGGAGGTTGCCGCTTCGTGCATGGGCTGACCGCCCGCTGGGAGCCGGTGCTGCGCGCGCGGCTGGTAGCGCTCGGCGAAGGCGGCCCGCTGCAGTCGCTGGAAGAGCTGGGCGAGCTGGACGCGCGGATTGCGATCAGCTTCGCCGCCGCCGCCAACCAGTTGCTGGACGAGGCCGGTGTCGACCGTTCGCAGGTGCGGGCCATCGGCTCGCACGGGCAGACCGTGCGCCATCGACCGTTGGCCGACCCGGCCTTCACCCTGCAGCTGGGCGACGGCAACCGCATCGCCGAACTGACCGGCATCACCACGGTGTGCGATTTCCGCCGCCGCGACGTTGCCGCCGGCGGCCACGGGGCGCCGCTGATGCCGGCCTTCCACCTGGGCATGCTGGGTGCGGCCGATGAGGACCGTGCGGTGCTGAACCTGGGCGGGATCGCCAACCTCACCCTGATTCCGCGCGAAGGCGTCGTGCGCGGCTTCGATACCGGCCCAGCCAATGCGCTGATGGATGCCTGGTGCCAGCGCCATACCGGGCGCAGCTTCGACGCTGACGGTGCCTACGCGGCCAGTGGCGCGGTGGATGACAGCCTGCTGGCCGGCTGGCGCGCCGACCCGTGGTTTGCGCTGCCACCGCCCAAGAGCACCGGGCGCGAGCAGTTCCACCTGCCGTGGGCCGAAGCACACATGGAGGAAGGCCAGTTTGCCGCCGCCGATGTACAGGCGACGCTGCTGGAGCTGACCGTGGCGACGGTGGTGGATGCGCTGCTGGCCCAACAGCCGCACACCCGCCGGGTACTGGTATGCGGCGGCGGTGTGCGCAACGCGCAGCTGATGCGGCGGCTGGCGGCGCGACTGCCGGGCGTGGTGGTCGAATCCACGGCACTGCACGGGCTGGACCCGGAGTATGTGGAGGCGATGGGGTTTGCGTGGCTGGCGCAGCGGACGATGGACGGGCTGCCGGGCAACCTGCCGAGCGTGACCGGGGCGAAGGGGCCGCGGATTCTCGGGGCGATCCATTTGGCGTGAGGGTTGGCCCCATCCACGCATGGCGTGGATCTGCCGGGCCTGCCTATCCACGCATGGCGTGGATCTGCCGGGCCTGCCTATCCACGCATGGCGTGGATCTACTGGGCAGTCGCGGGGGCTAGTCGAAGCCTTGGCCGGCAGGCAGCGCCTGCAACGCGGCGATCGCGTCGGACAGGGCGTCGACTTCGGGATCGCCGAAGCCGGAGCGGACCTCCAGTTCACTGCTGAACAGGCCCTGCTCCAGCAGGACCGCGCAGGTCTGTTCGTGGGTCCAGCCTCGGGCAACCGAGACCCGTTTGATGCGTTCCAGCAGCAGCGGGTCCAGGTCCCGCAGCACTACATCGGCCATGCTCACTTCCCCGTTCGCAGGGCACCGCCCCCTCGGCGCGTCGGGGCGATCATCCCGCAGTAAGCGCGGACAGGCAATCAGGCGGTGGGTGACGGCCCACGATCAAGGATGCGTGGCCACAGCCAGGCCAGCAGCAGCATGGTCGGCACCACCGTGACGGCGCTGAGCATGAAGAAGGTGCTGTAGGACGTCGCTTCCACGATGTAGCCGGAGACGCCGCCGACGAACTTGCCTGGCAGGTTGGCCAGCGATACCAGCAGGGCGTACTGGGTCGCGGTGAAGTTGCGATCAGTCAGCGAAGACATGAACGCCACCAGCACCGTGCCGGCGAAGCCCTGGAACAGGTTGTCGGCACTGAGCGCAGCGTAGAACGCCCACAACTGCCCCGGATTGTGTGCCATCAGCAGGAAGGCCAGGTTGGACAGGGCCACACCCAGCGCCGCGACAAGCAGCATCCGGCGGAAACCGAAGGCGGCCACGGCGATACCGCCGAGGAATGCGCCGCCAATGCCCATCCACACACCGAACAGCTTCGATACGGTGGCAATGTCGGCCTTGTCGAAGCCCGAATCCAGATAGAAGGGACCGGCCATCACGCCGATGACCTGGTCGGGAAACTTGAAGAACCCGACGAACGCCAGCAGTGCCAGCGCCAGCGCCATGCCGTTGCGGCTGAAGAAGCTGGTGATGGGCTGCACGAACGCTTCGGCAATGTCGATGCGGCGCTGGACGGCGTTGGCCGGACGCTCGGGCTCGCGGCAGAACAGGGTGGTGATGATCGGCAGGATCATCAGTGCGGCCATGGCCAGATAGGCAATGATCCAGCCTTCGAACTGTGCCAGGTACAAGGCGCCTGCACCCGCCAGGATCAGACCGATGCGATAGCCCAGCGTGTACGTGGCGGCCAGGGCGGCCTGCGCGGTCTGCGGCGCGATCTCGATGCGGTAGGCGTCGACCACCGAATCCTGGGTGGCGCCCGCAAACGACGCCACCAGTACCCAGGCCACCAGCGGCCACACGCCCTGCTCCGGCCGCACGAACGCCAGTGCAACCAGGCCCACCAGCACGAGGATCTGCGAGACCAGCAGCCACGAGCGGCGGCGGCCGAGGAAACCCAGCAACGGAAACGCGTAGCGATCCAGCAGGGGCGCCCAGACGAATTTGAGCAGGTAGAAGAAGCTGGCCAGGCTGATCAGGCCGATGCTGCCCAGATCGAGGCCGACATCGCGCAGGCGGGTGGACAGGGTCTGCGAGGCGATCAGCAGGAACGGCAGGCCGCTGCCGAAGCCCAGCAGGGCCATGGTCAGCGCCGAGGGCGTGCCGAACGCACGCTTGATGCCGGCCCAGCCCTTGTAGCCGGCCGGCTTGGCGGCCTCGGTCACAGGTCGTAGTCCACGATGAACGGTGCGTGGTCGGAGAAGCGCTGGTCGCGGTAGATCGAGCAGCTGCGCAGGCGGTCACGCAGGCCCGGGGTGATGAACTGGTAGTCGATGCGCCAACCCACGTTGTTGGCACGGGCGGCACCACGGTTGCTCCACCAGGTGTAGTCCTCACCGGTCGGATTGAGCAGGCGGTAGGCATCGGCCCAGCCGCGACCGCTGGCCACATCGGTGGCCTGGCCGTGGTCGGCGCACAGGGCATTGAGCCAGTCGCGCTCCTCGGGCAGGCAGCCGGAGTTCTTCTGGTTGGACTTCCAGTTCTTGATGTCCAGCGCCGAGCGGACGATGTTCCAGTCGCCACACAGCACGTAGTCGCGGCCGCTGCGCGCCCACTCTTCGAGGATCGGCCGCAGCCACTCCATCACTTCGAACTTGAAGCCCTGCCGCAGGTCACCCGAACTACCGGACGGAATATAGAAGGAGACCACGCTGAGGTTGCCGAAGCGTGCCTCGATGTAGCGGCCTTCGTCGTCGAACGGCGCCCAGCCCAGCGAGGTGATGACCTGGTCCGGTTCGCGCTTGCTGTAGATCGCCACGCCGCTGTAGCCCTTCTTGGTGATGGCATCGCGGTAGAAGCAATGGTGGCCGTCCGGGCGGAACATCGGGTCGGTCAGCTGGTCTTCCTGGGCCTTGGTCTCCTGGATGCAGAGGACGTCGGCATCCTGGCCACGGAACCAGTCGAGGAAGCCCTTGGTGGCGGCCGAGCGGATGCCATTGGCATTGAAACTGATGATGCGCAAATCTAACCCAACCTATTGTTTTATATGATTTTATGGCTGGACGATATGCTCTCGTACCAACGCACGTACCAACAATTTTTGGCGCTGTGTACCAACACCTGAGCCGAGGCAAAGCCTACTTCTCGCGCTGCCTCTTTTCCACAGGTCACAGACACCTTATGACTGCTCCTGTTAGTAATTGTACTAAGCTAGCCTAATCACGGCGACAGATCCGCCACCACCTCGAGCGCGCACCATGCAGTCCCTCCCCTACCCCCACACCTTGGCCCTGCCGATCGGCCAAGCCATGATCGACAGCCCTGCTCAGTTCGTGCCACTGGCCTCAGCGCGCGCCCGCCTGGGCTTCCCGTCGCCTGCCGACGACTTCATGGACGAAGCGATCGACCTGCACCGCTTGCTGGTTCGAAACCCGGCCGCCACCTTCCTCTATCGGGCCGATGGATGGTCGATGAGCGGCGCCGGCGTCAGCGACGGGGACATTCTGGTTGTGGACCGGTCAGTCACCCCGCAGGCCGGCGACCTCGTCATCGCCATCTGGGACGGGAACCAGCCCACGTGCAAGGTGCTGCAGCTGTTCGAGAGCCACATGGAGCTGCACTCCGCCAATCCAGATTTCCCGCCCATCGTCCTCGAGCAGCCCACCGAGGTGGAGGTGTTCGCCGTGGTCGGGGTTGTGCGCCAGATCAAAAGGCGGGGCGGCCATGTTCGGGCTCGTTGACGGGAATAATTTCTACGCCAGCTGCGAGCGCGTGTTTCAGCCAGCACTGCGCGGCGTGCCGTTGGTAGTCCTGAGCAACAACGACGGGTGCGCGATCGCTCGCTCGGCCGAGGCAAAGGCGCTGGGCATCAAGATGGGCCAGCCAGCACACGAGCTGAAGCACCTGGTGCGTCGGAACGGCCTGCAGATGCGCTCGGCCAACTTCGGGTTGTACGGGGATATGAGCGGCAGAGTGGTCGCGATCCTCCGGGATGCGGCGCCGCGAGTGGAGGTCTACAGCATCGATGAGAGTTTCATCGACCTGGACGGAGTGCGGAACCGGCTACAGTTCGCGCGGGATCTCCGGCAGCGTGTGCACCGCTGGACCGGAATTCCCAACTGCATTGGCATCGGGCCCACGAAGACACTGGCCAAGCTGGCCAACAAGGTGGCCAAGAGCGCCGACGGCGTGATCGACCTCGGGGACGCGGCCTACCGTGACTCTGTACTGCGCACCTTCCCGGTCGGGGATTTGTGGGGCGTTGGCCGTCGGCTGGCGCCGCGGCTGGAAGCCATGGGCATCAGCACTGCCGCTGCTCTGCGGGACGCGCCGGCGGACGACATCCTGGCCGCCTTCGGAGTGACGCTGGCGCGCACCCAGCGTGAACTGCAGGGGCACCCCTGCATGGAGCTGGAAGAAGTGGAGCCGGACCGCCAGCAGATCATGGTCAGCCGATCGTTCGCTGACAGAGTCGAGGACCACGAAGCCGTTGCCCAGGCGCTGGCCACCTTCGCCGTGCGCGCCTGCGAGAAGCTGCGTGCCCGGGGCCTGGTCGCCGCTGGCGTCTGGGTGTTCGCCCATTCCGATGTCTTCCGGCCAGAGCTGCGGCAGCACAACGCCAGCAGGACCGTGGGCCTGCCCGCGTCGACCGCAGACACTACTGTGGTGCTGGGCGTCGTGCGCAAGCTGCTGCGCGGCCTGCTTCGCGACGGGATCGGATACAAGAAGGCAGGCGTGGCGCTGCTCGACCTAGCCAGGCCGGATGAGCTGCAGGCGGATCTGTTCGGGCCGACGGTGGTCGGCAATGAGAGGTTGATGGCCACCATGGACCGGATCAACCAGAAGTTCGGCCGCGGCACGGCCGGCCTTGGCGCATCGGGTTGGCAGGCGCGGCCAGCCTGGGGCATGCGGCAGCACATGCTTTCACCGAACTACACAACCTCCGTTCACGAGATCCCGCCAGCTAGATGCTAACTCCGGCGTAGCTGTGATTACGGACGACCCAAAAGGTCGACCCCGTTGTCTGGCACTTCGGGTTTACTCACGAACAAATACTTAGTCTTGCCGTCTCCAACTTGAGTAGTTCGAACCCGGACCGTGGAGCGTTTATGCAAAGCCTCGTGAACTGTCTCCAGCTCACCAACAGAACGGTCAACTTTGCCACGTATTACCTCAGAGTTCGGGAGACGAAACTCGAGAGTTCTCGTCACAGGGAGCACGCCAATCAGAACGCCTGAAAGGGTCTGCTCGTCCTCTAGGATGTTGGCGTCCTCAAGTCGGGCCACACTCCTTACAACTTCAAGACTGTTAGAGAAACTAAAAGTTTTATGTGCAGTAGAGACCGTGCACAACGCTCCATGCTGATGCAGAATTTCTGCAAAGGCCCTAACAGTGGCAATGGCACGTCGATCAAGGTCTACGACCGCTTCCGCAAGGGCGTCATCTTCTTCCTGAGATGCAGCCTCCAGTAGTATTTGCGCGCGTTCGACCGCCTCTGATACGGCTCCGCCTTCTACCAGCTCACGATTTCGGCTCTCCAGCTCGAATCCAAAAGAACCGACAGCTGTCCCCGTTATCAGCATCTCAAAATCAGGGCGATCGGGTAGTGGGCCCCGCGCCGCAAGCACCCCTCTCAAGGAGGCACCGACGGCGGATACGGCGTCTGAAAACGCCACCATCGCTTTGGCGCCAAACGAAGCAGAAATACCGTAACTACCAACAACCGGCGAACCTTTGAAGGTTACACGCGACTGAAAGTGATTCCCTGGATCTTCATCCTGCTGTGTCGTGAGCTCCTTAAGTCTGCGCTCCAACCCTATCCGGGTGAACACATCCTTGGGCCCAGCAAGGCGCAACAACCTTGAAACTTCAGCGATTTCACTCTTGAGAGAGTTCTTTTCAAAAGTCCTCATTGGGCCACCTCGGCTGCCTGCAGCATGTCCCTTGCGAGCCCATCGAATTCTGGGTCAAGACTCACTTGCAAAAAGCCCTTCCAAGTACCACTCCTAGTGTGCCCCCATACGCTCGACCAATACGCAGAGTTTGCAACCAAGTACTCCGGCGTGGCGCCATTCAATTCAACAAAATACGCGTCACAGCAGTACGTCTCTCTCGGCTCTAAGAAAAGCTCAGGCTTGGCTACGAACGCCGCCTGGTGATCCAGATCCGGAGGCGTATCAAGGAACGTCACAAGGTCGATATCGCCAGGCGCTCTTCCTTCAAGCGTCTCCACATCAGTACAAAAACTGCCGTCTATCCATTGGAAACCAGATGTGAACCCAAGCGCGTGAAGGTCCGCCCTGTAACGGAGAAATCCGTCAGCAATCGCGCAGCGTTGAGGCGTGGTAGACAGCTTAGCGATGATGTCTGCAACCGTGACCTCATAGGGCGAGCGCTGCCGAGACACCGGGCTATCCGCATCATAGGGAGGGAGTAGGCCTGCCGCGTTCCATTCTGGCACAGTCATTGGAGACGTCCGGTGTCAAATTCCGTGAAACGCGAACGTTAAGGCATGACGAGGTCTACGGCAAACGCCGGCCTTAGCAACAATACTAATTGATGAAATTCTCACTAGCTGAGATGCCCCCTTCTTCCAGACACAGCCAAATACTCGCTGAGTCAGGCGGCCAGCCGGTGCTCGTAGAACGGGTGCCGCTTGTCGTCAAAGATCCGGTACAGAGCGGCCAGGTCGGTGGGATCGGGGTTCAGCCAGGCGTCCACGTGCTCGGGCTTGATGTTGATGATGGTGCGGTCGTGGCCAGCGGCCGCCACCTCGGGCTCCGGATCATCGGTAATGGCCGCAAACGACAGCAGATCCGGCTCCTTGCCGGACGGGTCCACCCAGTGCGACCACAGGCAGGCCACCAGCATCGGCTCGCCCGTGCGCGGGGTGAACTGCACTACCTGGTTCTTGCCGTCCGGCCCCTCCACGTTCTCGTAGAAGGTATCGACCACCATCAAGCCGTGGGTGTGGCCGAAGGCCGGCGCCCAGAACTTCTCCAGGCTGTCGCGGCGGGCGTTGTAGGTGCCCGGGAAACGCTGGTCGTAGTTGGCCGGCTTGCCGGCCAGCCGGCACTGATAGCGCATAGGCTTGATCGTCAGCTTGCCGCCCTCCGAGACGATCACCGGGGCGTAGACCCCGGGGAAGATCCGGCTGTCCCGGTCCTTGCCCTCGGCGCGCTTGAGGTCGGCCAGCTTGCCCATCGCGCGCTCGATCTTGTTGCCAGCGATCCGCACGTCCTCCCGGGCCTTCTTCGTTTCCTTGGCCTGCAGCGATCGCTCCGCATCGGCCAGGCGCTTGCGGTTGGCGAAAAGCTCCTGCTCCAGGATGGCGGCCTCGGCCTGGTTCCACTGCTGGATCTCCGCCCACACGGCCCGCTCTGCCGCGCTGGTGCCGGCTCGGAACGCGTCATCCATCGCCTTCGGGGTCTTCGGGCGCTTCTTGCCCGGGTCGTGGGCGTAGAGCGCGGCGAACTCCTGCAGCGACACAGTGGCGCCGGTCATGCGGACCAGCTTCTGGTAGGCGGCTTCGATCTGGGCGGAATAGCACATGGCCGCAATCTGGCCGCAGCCCGTGTTTAGCCAGCGTGAGGCCGAGCCTCAGTGGCCGGTCACGTCGATGAGGACGAAGTGCCCGGACGCGCTGAACTGCGTCACGTTGTCGGCTTGGGGGATCAGGGCCGCAGCCCCGGCGTAGTAGAACCGCCCCGCGCTTCCGGAGCCGGTCCCGTTCCCTTGCGGCCCCGCCAGCCGGAATCCGACATTTCGCTCGATCCTCTGGCACGAACGCGACGAGATCACCCCGTAGCGCCGCCCGGTCGGAACCTGCACATAGGCGCCCCCGGCCGCATCAAACGGCGACGTGGCCACGCCCACGATGCGCAGCGGCTTCGCCCAGGAGGCAAACGCCAGCTCTCCGGTGTGCTCACGGTAGACCTCAATGCCAGTCTTTCCGGGCGTCCCCGTCACCACCGAGTCATACACCCACACTGTGCCAAACACCGTGGTGGCGCCAGTGTAGGCGGTCACGCGCCAGTTGTTCCCACCGAGGCTCGTCAGCACCACGCTTAGCCCGAAGTTGGTGTTCGGTCCTGTAACCGCTACAACGGGGCTCTTGGCCTGAAAGTCCCTGGTGACGTATCGGGTCACGACGACGCCGGACACCTCGTAGGCGACAGCACCAGGCTCGTTGATATCGAACTTGTGCCGCAAGTGGAAGTTCAGCAGATCGCTGCGAACCTGCACCGTCCCCTGCGGGGTGTATGCCTCAAAGCCTGCTGGCATGTCAGTGCACTCCGTAGAAAACAGTCGCTGGAACCAGCGTGAAGACTGGCTGTCCGTTGCCATCCACATCCGTGCCCCAGTACACCCTGCCGTCGGAGTACCACACAGTTGGCGTGCGGCCAGGCTGTGCCGGCGGCGGCACCACGTAGAAGAAGAAGTCCCCAGGCGGCAGAGGCCCAACCCATGCAGAATTCCCATGCACTGCATCGGTCTGGACTGTGCCAAGGAAGATGCCCAGGCGCGTTGTGTAGTCAATCTCCAGCGAACCATCTGGATTGAACGTCTGAATGCCTGCTGGCATTGAAGCTGCTCCTGTCCCAGTAGAGATGGGCGGGAGGG
>NZ_WKEE01000086.1:0-12957 GCF_021605635.1 Stenotrophomonas sp. PA-6-5C | reverse complement strand
GGGAACAGGCTCAAGCGGCCGCTTGACCCCACCGTCCAACTCTCGGGGGTCACTTCACCATGGGGGCTTGGCCGCGGCATCCATGCCGCGGACACCCCCGCAACCGGACCCACCCCGCCTTCGACAGATTTCCGCAATCTGTCTGGATGGCATGTCCTGCCCTTGGTAGGTGTCGACCTTGGTCGACACTTCGATCCACGTCATGCGTGGATGAACGATCAGGAATGATCGGTCGGGGTGTGCTCGAACAATTCGCCCTGCACCACCGGCTCCTTTTCGCGGAAACCGCCGAGGCCGACGCCGACCAGGCGGTAGCGGGTGTCGGCGGGCAGGTCGACGCGGGCGCGCAATGAAAGTGCGATGTCGCGCAGTTCTTCCATCGACTCGGGCGGGCGTTCCGGGGTGAAGCTGCGGGTAAGGAGGCGGAACTGCGCGGTCTTCAACTTCAACACCACGGTGTGGCCGATGCGTTCGGTCTTGCGCGTGGCATGCCAGGTCTTCCCGGCCAGCTGCACGATCGCTTCAGCCAGGTCCTCCAGCAACAGGTCCTCGGCGAAGGTGTCTTCGGAGGAGATCGACTGCACCTGCTGGTCAGGCTCCACCGGCCGCTCGTCGACACCGCGTGCGCGGTTGTACAGGCTGCGGCCGAAGCTGCCGAAGGCTTCTTCCAGGTCCGGCAGCGTCCACTGCCGCAGGTCGCCGCAGGTGACGATGCCGCGCGCCGCCAGCTTGCCTTCCATCACCTTGCCGACGCCGGGCACGCGGTTCACCGGCAGCGGCAGCAGGAACGCATCCACCCGCTGCGGCGGAATCACGAACTGGCCGTCAGGCTTGCGCCAGTCCGAGGCGATCTTGGCCAGGAACTTGTTCGGCGCGATCCCGGCTGAAGCAGTCAGCTGGGTTTCCTCACGGATCTGCGCACGGATGGTGCGGGCGATGTCGGTGGCCAGTTCGATGTCGCTCTTCGGCACCGTGACATCCAGATAGGCCTCATCCAGCGACAACGGCTCGACCAGGTCGGTATGGCGCAGGAAGATCTCGCGCACGTGGCGTGACACCGCCTTGTAACGTGCGAAGTCCGGCGGCACGAAGATCGCGTCCGGGCACAGGCGCTCGGCGCGCAGGGCCGGCATCGCCGAACGCACGCCGAACACGCGCGCCTCGTACGAGGCGGCGCACACCACTGAACGCGCGCCGCGCCATGCCACAACCACCGGCTTGCCGCGCAGTGACGGATCGTCGCGCTGCTCCACCGACGCGTAGAAGGCGTCCATGTCGACGTGGATGATCTTGCGCAGTGCGTTCATGGTTGGCCCACATGATACCTGCACCGTACCCGTCCAGACGCCGAAGTATGGTCGTTGTGCATCAACGGGATGCGTGGTTTCAGCTGAAAACACTACGCACGCGTACGGAGACGCGGTTTGATATCCGCCTGATCCGTCGTGCATCCTCGGGAACTCGTTGCCTTGTTTTCGCTTCCAGGATTGCGCTTTCCATGACTCGTCTCCACGCGTTCAACCGCGACCAGCTGCTGGCCAGCGCACGCGGTGAACTGTTCGGCGCTGCCGCCGGCCGGTTGCCCAACGACCCGATGCTGATGTTCGACCGCATCACCGAAATCCGCGAGGACGGCGGACCGCATGGCAAGGGCATGGTACGCGCCGAACTGGATATCCGCCCGGACCTGTGGTTCTTCGGCTGCCACTTCATCGGCGACCCGGTGATGCCCGGCTGCCTGGGCCTGGATGCCATGTGGCAGCTGACCGGCTTCTTCCTCACCTGGCTGGGTGCGCCCGGCAAGGGCCGCGCCCTGGGCTGCGGCGAAGTGAAGTTCACCGGCCAGGTGCTGCCAGACGCGAAGCTGGTGCGCTACGAGATCGACATCAGCCGCGTCATCAACCGCAAGCTGGAGATGGCCCAGTCCGACGCCCGCATGTACGTGGACGACCGCGAGATCTACAACGCCCGCGACCTGCGCGTGGGCCTGTTCACTGAAACGGGGAGCTTCTGATGCGTCGCGTCGTCATCACCGGCATGGGCATCACGTCCTGCCTCGGCAATGATCTGGATACCGTTTCGGCCGCCCTGCGCGAGAGCCGTGCGGGCATCACCGCGCTGGCCGACCACGCCGAAGCCGGCCTGCGCAGCCAGGTCGGCGGTCGCGTCGACCTCGACCTGGACGCATTGATCGACCGCAAGCAGAAGCGCTTCATGAGCGATGCCGCCGCCTTCGCCTACCTGGCGATGGCCGATGCCATCACCGATGCGGGCCTGACGCCGGAGCAGGTCAGTGGCCTGCGCACCGGCCTGATCGCCGGTTCCGGTGGCGGCTCCAGCGAATGGCAGGTGGGTGCGGTCGATCTGCTGCGCAGCCGCGGCGTGCGCAAGGTCGGTCCGTACATGGTGCCGCGCACGATGTGCTCGACCGTGTCGGCCTGCCTGGCCACCGCGTTCCAGATCAAGGGCGTCAGCTACTCGCTGTCGGCCGCCTGCGCGACCTCCGCACACTGCATCGGCGCGGCTGCCGATCTCATCCGCCACGGCGCGCAGGACATCATGTTCGCCGGCGGCGGTGAAGACCTGCACTGGTCGATGAGCGTGATGTTCGATGCGATGGGTGCACTGTCCACCAGCTTCAACGACACCCCCGCCAGCGCCTCGCGCCCGTATGACAAGGACCGCGATGGCTTCGTCATCGCCGGTGGTGGCGGCATGCTGGTGCTGGAGGATTACGACCACGCGGTGGCGCGTGGCGCGCACATCCATGCCGAGCTGATCGGCTATGGCGTGACCTCCGATGGTGCCGACATGGTCGCGCCGTCCGGTGAGGGCGCCGTGCGCTGCATGAAGATGGCGCTGCAGAATGTCGACCGTCCGCTGGATTACCTCAACACCCACGGCACCTCGACCCCGCTGGGCGATGTGACCGAGCTGGGTGCGATCCGCGAGGTGTTCGGTGATGCGATTCCGCCGCTGTCCTCGACCAAGGCGCTGTCGGGCCATTCGCTGGGCGCTGCCAGCGTGCATGAAGCGATCTACTGCCTGCTGATGATGCGCGACGGCTTCGTGGCCGGTTCGGCCAACATCGGCGAGCTGGACCCGAAGGTGGAAGGCTTCCCGATCCTGCGCGAAAGCCGCGAGCAGAAGCTGGACACGGTGATGTCCAACAGCTTCGGCTTCGGTGGCACCAACGCGGCGCTGGTATTCGGCAGGGTGTGATCGAAAAGCGTGCCAACCAAGGTTGGCACCCACCAGAGCGGTTGCCATGGATGTAGAGCCGAGCCCATGCTCGGCTCAGTGCCAACCAAGGTTGGCAGCTACCTTGGCAACAGCGGCAGCAGCAGTGCGTGCGCGTCCACCAGCGAACCGACGATGCGGTGGCCCAGCGCGCGCAGTTCTTCATCGGGATGCACCAGGTCCGGTACCTGGATCACGGTCATGCCGGCCGCCAGCGCGGCACGCGTGCCGGCAGGGGAATCCTCCAGCGCCAGGCAGCGTTCCGGTGCCTTGCCCAGCCGCTGCGCGGCCAGCAGGTAGATGTCCGGTGCCGGCTTGGCCCGCGCCACGTCACCACCGGCGATCACCGCATCGAAGTACGGGAGCAACCCGGTCGCCGCCAGCTTGCGGTTGGCCCGCGGCTGCCGTGTCGAGGTCGCCACCGCACGCGGCACCGCGTGCGACTTCAACAGCTCAAGCAGTTCCAGGATGCCCGGGCGCAGCGGCAACCCTGTCTGCGTGCGTTCCTCGTACAGATCATGGCAGCGCGCGGCCATCGCCTCGATCATGCTGTCTTCGATGCCCTGCTGGCGCAACAGCGCCTGGCTGTCGCGGTCACCAAGACCGACCATGCGCACGAAGAAGCTGGCATCCAGCGGCAGGCCGAACTCCTCCGCCGCTTCGCTCCAGCACGCAAGCGAGACACGCTCGCTGTCGATCATCAGGCCGTCCATGTCGAAGATGACGGCGTCAGGCAGGAACGGCAGCGCAGCGATGGAGGTCATGGAGCGAACAGCGTATCCAGGTCGGTGGAGGTCAGCAGCCGCCATTGCCCTTCGGCCAGTCCCTGCAGGTCCAGGCCACCAACACGGCTGCGGTGCAGTGCCTGCACGTGGTTGCCTGCGGCAGCGAACATGCGGCGTACCTGATGGTAGCGACCTTCGTGCAGTATCAGGCGCGCCTTGCGCGGCCCGAGCACCTGCAGTTCAGCGGGCAGCAGGGGCGTCTTCTCCGCTTCCAGCATCAGCGTACCGCTGGCAAACAGCGCTGCCTCGTCACCGCGCAGGTCTTCAGCCAGCTCCACTTCGTAGACCTTGGGCAGCTTCGACTTCGGCGAAATGATCCGGTGCAGCAGGTTGCCGTCGTCGGTCAGCAGCAGCAGGCCGCTGGTCTCGCGGTCCAGGCGGCCGACGGTGGACAGCACCGGGTCGCGGTCGCGGAAGCGCGGCGGCAGCAGGTCGTAGATCAGGCGGCCCTTGTCCTTGGTCGAACAGGTGTAGCCGGCCGGCTTGTACATCGCCAGCGACAGGCCCACCGGCGGGTCCAGCGGCTCGCCATCGACGCGCACCGCTTCATGCGGCACCTGGTCGTCGGCATACAGCACCTCGCCGTCAGCGTCGGTGACGCGCCCTTCGCGGAACATCCACTGCACCTGCTTGCGGCTGCCGTAGCCGAGGTTGGCGATGAGCTTGACCAGTTTCACCGGGCCTTCCCCTTGCCCTTCACTGCCTCGACCAGCTTGAAGCCATCGCGCTCGGCAACCACGCGCACCGCGCCGAAGCTCTCGTTGAGCGTGTACTCGTACGGCAGGTGGCGGTTGGCCACCACGTACAGGCGCCCGCCCGGGCGCAGCGCCTGCGCGGCTACGGCGATGAAGCGCTGGCCGATGTCCGGACGATCCGCACGCGAGGGCGTGTGGAACGGCGGGTTGCTGATGATGACGTCGTAGTCCGGCTCGATGCCGGCGGTGACATCGCGCCACAGGAAGCGCAGCGGCACCGGGCGCGGTGGCGGCGCGAGGTTGAGTTCGGCCAGGTCCAGCGCGCGCTTCTCGGCCTCGTACAGGTCCAGCGCGGTGATCTTCGGGCAGCGCTCCAGCAGCTCGCGCGACAGGTAGCCGTAACCGGCACCGAGGTCGGCCGCACGCCCGGCCAGGTCGGGCGGCAGATGTTCGGCCAGCAGCGCCGATGCCGGATCGATGCGGTCCCAGGCGAACACGCCCGGACGGCTGAGGAAGCGGCCGCCGACGATCGGCCGCACCGCGTCCAGGCTGCCCCAGCGCTTGGCTACCTCCGCATCGTGCTGGCCCTGCAGCGGCGCGGTCCAGAACACGCGGCAGTGGTTCTTGGTCAGGCTGCCGCCGAGGCCGGCCAACTGCTTGAGGTCGCCTTCGCCGGAGCGGGCGCCTTCGTTGTTGTGCTGGCAGGCCACGATGCGGCCACCCTCGGCGACCAGCGCCAGGGCGCGGGCGAACAGCGCGCGGGCTTCCTCGCGCTGGCGCGGCGGCAGCACCAGCACCAGCGGGTAACGGCCGCGGCCGGCAACATCATCCAGCTGGCCGCTGACGGTCCAGCCAGCGGCCTGCTGCAGCGGCTGCGCGAACGGAGCGAAGCTCTGCTCGCAGTCGACCTCACGGCCGCCGGCCTGCTCGCGCAGGGGCCAGCCGTCACGGGCGCGCAGGAAGGCCACCGGCCCCTCCGGCCAGCGCAGGGCGCCGCTGGAGAACGGCAGGAACAGGGTCTGCAGGGGGGCGTCGTCGCTGGATGCCATCGGCGCGGGTACTGGAAGCGTGAGGGCCGTCCATTGTACCGGCTTGTCCGGCCCGGCCCCGGCCGCCGCTTTGCGAAACTTCAACGTTGCCTTGATGCCGCAGCAACATGCCAGCGTTCAGGGTAGAAGCTCCCCCGCAACCCTTGGAGATCCTGCATGCGTGCCTTGTTCGTCGGAGGTGTTGTCGACAACAGTGAAATGGACCTGGAAGGCAGCCATCCCCCCGTGCATTACCCGGAGGACACCGGCGGTGGTCATTCCCGCTATCGCCTGCACCAGGTCGGCCATGGCGCCGATGGCAGCGTGGCCTACGCCGTCTATGGCGCGCCGGACCTGGCAGACGATGAAGTGACCCGGGTAGCCGAGGAGCGCGCCTATGCGCGCAGGTTCGAGGCGACGGCAACGCTGTTCGAGCATTGATAGGCCTGTAGCGCCCGAGCCCATGCTCGGGCGGCGGCGCAGCCGCGCGGACGGCAGCCGAGCATGGGCTCGGCTCTACATCGGATCAATGCGCCTCGGCGGCAGCTCGCGGATGCTGGCGATTTCATCCAGCCACACGTGATGCTGCTGCACCGGTGTATCGAGATCGTCCAGCCGCAGCTGGCCGTTGCTGCCTTCGTCGCCGGCCTCGTTGCGGTACTGCTGCAGCGTCGGCTGCACGGCCACGGTGCCCAGCAGGCGGCGGCCATCGTGCAAGGTCAGCTGTACTTCGGTTTCCCCGTGCAACTGCGGCAGCAGGGCTTCCAGGCGCGCGATCTGCGCGGCATCGGTATGGATCCGGGGAGCAATACGGGACATCGACAACCTCCTGCGTGCAGGCATGCAGGATCGCCGATTGGTCGTGAATGCTCAGTGCAGCAGGCTGGCCCCGCGCGTGGCCTGCACGCGCCGCACCACACCCACCAGCTGCGCCACCGAGTACGGCTTGGCCACATGCTCCTGGAAGCCCGAGGCCAACGCACGGCGACGGTCATCGGCACGCGCCAGCGCCGTCACCGCCACCGCTGGCAATGCCGCGGCATCCACGCCCAGGTCCTCGCGCAGCGTGCTTACCAGGCCATAGCCATCCATGCCCGGCATGCCGATGTCGGTCAGCAGCACGTGGTACTGCAGGTGGCCATTGTCGGCCAGCAGCGCCAGCGCCTCGCCCGCAGAGCTGGCCGCAGACACGCTGGCGCCCTGCTCTTCCAGCATGCGGCGCAGGTATTCCAGCACTTCAGGCTGGTCTTCCACCGCCAGCACATGCAGGCCGCGCAGCGGGTATGGCTCGACCACCATCGGTTCCAGGATCGGACCACTGACGACCTCACGCAGCGGACGCCGTTCGGCATCGGGCAGGTGCTGCGGCAAGCGCACGGTGAAGGTGGAACCGTGACCGTGGCCATCGCTGGCCGCACTGACCGTACCGCCGTGCAGCTCCACCAGCTGCTGCACGATCGCCAGGCCCAGGCCCAGACCGCCATGACGGCGGGTGGTGGTGCCGTCGGCTTGGCGGAAGCGGCTGAACAGGTGGTTCAGGAACTCCGGTGCGATGCCGTCGCCGGTATCGCGCACGGTGATCGTCCAATAGTTGCCATCGGCCTGCAGCTGCACGTCGATGCGGCCCTCGGCCGGGGTGAACTTGATCGCGTTGGACAGCAGGTTCCAGAACACCTGCTGCAGGCGGGTGGCATCGCCCAGCACCTGGCAGGCCTGCGGCGGCAACTGCAGGGTGACGTCCAGCGCCTTGCCCTCGGCCACCAGCTCCTGCGCGCCCATCGCTTCGTTCAACTGATCGCGCAGGTCCAGCACTTCCACTTCCAGCTGCACCTTGCCCAGCAGCATGCTGCTGAGATCGAGCATGTCCGAGATCAGCCGCTTCTGCGCGGTGGCACTGTTGGCGATCACGCCCAGACCCTTGTACAGCGGGCTGGTGGAATCCACGCGCTGCAGCAGCAGTTCGCTCCAGCCCAGGATCGTGGTCAGCGGCGTGCGCAGCTCATGCGACAGCGTGGCCAGGAATTCATCCTTCAGCCGCGCCATGTTCTCCGCGGCACTGCGTGCTGCGCGCTCGGACTGCAGCAGCTCCTCGCGCGCCAGTTCGATCTCGCGACGCTCGGTGACGTCCGGGCTGCTGCCGGCCAGACCGATGAAACGGCCCATCCGCGAGAAGCGCGGACGGGCGTTCATTTCCAGCCAGCGCCACTGCCCATCGGCGCGACGGGCGCGTACCAGGGCATGCATCGAACGCTGCGCTTTCAGTGCCTCCTGCAGTTCGTATTCGAACACCGACGCATCGTCGGGATGCACCAGGCCGCGCCAGACATCTTCCGGCACACGGTTCTCGTCACCGCCGAAGAACTCGCTGAAGGCACTGTTGACGAAGCGGGCGTGGCCGCGCTCGTCCAGCACCCACACCGGCATCGGCAAACCATCGGCCAGTGCACTGAAACGCGCCTCGCTCTCGCCCAGCTCCACTTCCATCTGCTTGCGCGCGGTCACATCGAAGAACAGCACGCCCACCAGGTCATCGCCCGGCCGGCCGACACGCACCGCATCCACCGCGAACGAGCGCCCGAGGGCACGGGCGTCCATCTCGAACTGCGCCGGTCGCCCGGTCCGCGCCACTTCGCCGTAGATCCGGAACCAGTCGCCTTCGTGCTGTGGCTCCAGCGCGCTCATGCGCTTGCCGCAGGCATCCTTCAGGCCGGTATGGCGCTCGAAGGCATCGTTGACCTCGAGGAAGCGGTAATCGATCGCCTCGTCGCCGTCGAACAGCACCTGGATCACACAGAAACCTGCGTGGATGCGCTCAAGCACGCCATGGTGCAGGTCGGGTTCGGGCGTCGGCACCATCAAGGGTGAGCGCTCCACGAGGGGCGGCAATGTGGACAAGGGCGTGGGGAGAAAGACCGGATGGAGGTACAGCATCTTCCAGAGCGCGTATTCACAGCGTCAAGCGCCGTCAGTCAGGGTTGACGACCATGAATTGGCGGCAACTGTTGACGCATTTGACGCTACTGACCATTGCTGCGGCCCTGCGGCAGGATCACACTCGAGCCGAGATCATCATCCTCCCCGCTTCGGGGACGCAGGAGACTGCCATGAAAGGTTCGCTTTCAACCGCCCTGCTGCTGGCCGGCATGCTTGCCGTGGGCAGCGTGGCCGCCGCGCCGCGGACGGTGACGGCGCCCGATGCACCGCGCGCGCTGCAGGCCGATGGCCCGGTCAGCGTGAAGTGGGAGGATCCGGCGAAATTCACCGAGATCCGCCAGACCAGCAACCGCTTCGAGGCTGAACGCGGTGACTGGGTGCAGCAGCTGGCGCGCTACGTACAGACCAGCGCCGCCAAGCCCCTGCAGGCCGGGCAGACGCTGGACGTGACCCTGGTCGATATCAAGCGCGCGGGCGACTACGAGCCGTGGCACGGCCCGCGTGGCAGCGATATCCGGATCATGCGCGACATCTACCCGCCGCGGATCACCCTGCAGTACACGCTGAAGGACGCCAGCGGGCGCATCATCGATGAAGGCGACGCCCGCCTGAGCGACAGCGGCTACCTGCACAACATCGGCCTGAAGAGCGATACCGATCCGCTGCGCTATGAGAAGCGCCTGATCGATGACTGGGTGAAGCGCCAGCTGACCTCGCGCGTTACCGCTGCCCGGTAGGTGTCGACCTTGGTCGACATGCATTCACAGCGCCGACCAAGGTCGGCAGCTACCAGAGCCGTGCGCAGCGCCTGATCGATCCGGTAGGTGTCGACCTTGGTCGACACGCATTCAAAGCGCCGACCAAGGTCGGCCGCTACCAGAGCCGGTCAATCCTGGTAGACGCGTGCCACGCGCTTGACGCCACACGGCAGCTGGTAGGCACTGACACCGCAGCGCGGGGCCAGCTCGGACAGCGTCGGCGCAGTGCCCCACAGCTCCACCACGCTGCCGACGCCTGCCTGCGCATGCGCGGTCAGGTCCACGGTCAGCATGTCCATCGACACCCGGCCGATCAGCCCACCGGGCTGGCCATCGATCAGCAGCGGGGTGCCATTGGGGGCGAACTGCGGATAGCCATCCGCATAACCCAGTGCGACCACGCCCACGCGTGTGCGTGCCTTGGCCACGAAACGCGCACCGTAGCCGACCGGCTCACCGGCCTCGATCCAGCGCTCGGCGATCACCTTGGACTGCATCGTCATCACCGGGCGCAGGCGCGCGGTCAGCTCGCTGTTGTCCGGCAGCGGGTTGGCGCCGTACAGCATCAGGCCCGGGCGCACCCAGTCACTGCGTACGTCGGGCCAGCCCAGCAGCGCCGGCGAATTGCAGACGCTGGTCTCGCCTTGCAGGCCTTCGATGGCCTCGACGAAGGTCGCGGCCTGCTCATGGGTACGCTCGCTGTCCAGCTCGTCGGCGCGCGCCAGGTGGGTCATCAGTACGATGCGCGCCACCTGCGGCAGTGCAGACAGACGTGCGTGCGCGGCGCGGAAACCGGCAACGTCCAGGCCAAGCCTGTGCATGCCACTGTCCAGCTTCAGCCACACCGTCAGCGGGCGTGGGCTGTCGAACGCGGCCAGCGCTTCCAGCTGCCACGGCGAACCGACCGAAAACCACAGGTCATGCTCGGCCACCAGCGCCATTTCGCTGGGCTCGAAGATCCCTTCAAGCAGCAGGATCGGTGCACGGATACCGGCCTGGCGCAGTTCCAGCGCCTCTTCAATCGTGGCCACACCGAAGCCGTCGGCCTCGCCTTCCAGTGCCTGTGCGCAGCGCACTGCACCGTGGCCATAGGCATCGGCCTTGATGATCGCCAGCGCCTTGCCACCGCCCAGTTCACGGGCCAGGCGGTAGTTGCTGCGCAGTGCGCCCAGATCGATCAGCGCGCGGGCAGGACGCATGTGCGGTTCTCATGTTGCGGGGCGTGGCGGTACTGGCCGTAGCGGAAGATATCCAGGCCTTCGGTGCTGATCTGCGGCTGGCGCGCGCTCATCAGGTCGGCCAGGTAGCGGCCCGAGCCGCAGGCCATGGTCCAGCCCAGCGTGCCGTGGCCGGTGTTGAGGAACAGGTTGCGGAACGGCGTAGCGCCGATCACTGGCGTGCCGTCCGGCGTGGCGGGGCGCAGGCCGGTCCAGAACTCGGCCTTGGCCAGGTCGCCGCCCTTCGGGTACAGATCGCGCACCACCAGCTCCAGCGTCTCACGGCGACGCGGCGACAGCGACAGGTCGAAGCCGGCCACTTCGGCCATGCCGCCGACGCGGATGCGGTTGTCGAAGCGGGTCACCGCAACCTTGTAGCTCTCATCGAGGATGGTCGAAGTGGGCGCCATCGCCGGGTCGGTGATCGGCAGGGTCAACGAGTAGCCCTTCAGCGGATACACCGGCAGGCGCATGCCCAGCGGCGCAACCAGCCCCGGCGAATAGCTGCCCAGCGCGACCACGAAGCGGTCCGCGGTTTCCAGCTTGCCGCCGATGCGTACGCCGGTGATGCGGTCGCCGTCGAATTCCACGCCGGTGATGTCCTGGTCGTAGCGGAACTCGACACCCGCTTCGGCCGCCATCTGCGCCAGGCGGCGGGTGAACAGCTGGCAATCGCCGGTCTGGTCGCGCGGCAGGCGCAGCGCGCCCACCAGGCCATCGACGTGGGCCAGCGCGGGCTCGGCCTTGATGATGCCGGCGCGATCCAGCACTTCGTACGGCACGCCGTACTGTGCCAGGATCTCGATGTCCTGCGCCGATGCATCCAGCTGCTGCTGGGTGCGGAACAACTGGGTGGTGCCCAGGTCGCGCCCTTCGAAATCGATGCCGATCTGCGCGCGCAGCTCGTTCAGGCAGTCGCGGCTGTACTCGGACATGCGCACCATGCGCGCCTTGTTGATCGCGTAGCGCTCGTGGGTGCAGTTGCGCAGCATCTGCCACAGCCAACGGTACTGGGCCAGGTCCATGCCCGGCTTGATCGCCAGCGGCGCGTGCTTTTCGAACAGCCAGCCGATGGCCTTCTTCGGCACGCCCGGAGCGGCCCACGGCGAGGTGTAGCCGAAGGACAGCTGGCCAGCATTGGCGAAGCTGGTTTCCAGCGCGGGACCGGGCTGGCGGTCGACGACCGTGACTTCAAACCCGGCCTGTCGCAGGTACCAGGCACTGGTGGTGCCGATCACGCCGCTGCCGAGAACTAGGACTCGCATGGAAATTCTCCAACCCGATCATTCCCTGCATTTGGGTGCGCAGGGGCCATAATCGGGGAAGTATATTCTTCCATTCCTAGGTGATTTGCCTGATTTTAGGAATACAGGCAGGATATTTTCCTCTGATTCATTCCCCAAGGTTGACGGCCATGACCACCCGCCCCCGCGAACTGGACAAGATCGACCGCAAGATCCTGCGCATCCTGCAGGGCGAAGGCCGCATTTCCTTCACCGAGCTGGGCGAACGGGTCGGTCTGTCGACCACCCCGTGCACCGAGCGCGTGCGCCGGCTGGAGCGCGAAGCGGTGATCACCGGCTATCACGCCCACCTGGATCCGTCGGCGCTGAAAGCCAGCCTGCTGGTGTTCGTGGAGATCAGCCTTGCCTACAAATCCGGTGACATCTTCGAGGAGTTCCGGCGGGCGGCGCTGAAGCTGCCCAACGTACTGGAATGCCATCTGGTGTCAGGCGATTTCGATTACCTGTTGAAGGCGCGGATCAGCGAGATGGCCTCCTATCGCAAGCTGCTTGGCAGCACCCTGCTGACCCTGCCGCATGTGCGTGAATCGAAGAGCTACATCGTGATGGAAGAGGTCAAGGAGACCTGGTCGCTGCCGATTCCCGATTGAATCGACCGGCGGCGGCGGGACCAGACCCCGTAGCACGGGCTCTGGCCCCTGGCTGCATCAGCGCTGCTGCGGGTTCTTCATGGAACCCTGTTGTGGATTCTTCTTCTGCTGCTCGTTCGGCTGCTGTTGCTGTTGCTGCTGCTGGCGCTGCTGGTCCTGCGGTGTTTTGCCCTGCTGTTCCTTGCCGGGATGACGGTTCTGCTGATTGGCCATGATCGTATTCCAAAGGGACGAGGGAAGCGCGACGGCGGGGATGCCGGCGCAGGTCCACCGTGGTCCTTGCGCGGTTAATCGCAGGCGAAAAACGGGTGATGCGGGGTGTGCAGGGCGGGGGCTGTTTTCCGGCGTTCATGTGGGTGGCGGGATTCCTGCCAACGGCTGAGCCCCTCGTGGCTGGGGCCGGGTG
>NZ_WKEE01000085.1:0-14049 GCF_021605635.1 Stenotrophomonas sp. PA-6-5C | reverse complement strand
GGGGAAAGGGATATTAAGGGATCTGTCGGGGGGGGAGGGAGATGTGTATAAGGGCCAGGCCTGGCTGGAAACCCGCCTCGAAAAGATCGACGCCGAACTGGAAGAAGCCTGCGACGCCGAGGACGAGGCCAAGGCCGAGAAGCTGGAACGGCGGCGCGATCAGGTGATCGGCGAACTGCAAGACGCGGAGGACGCCTTACAGGGCTATGCCCCCGAAGTGCGCGAGGTGGCCGGTGTCATCGTCACCATCGACCGCAACGGCGAAGCCGCCATTCATCGCGGCCTGCTGCGCGAAGCCGAGGCCAAGGCGCTGCGCACGCTGGAAAAGCTGCGGCGCGGTTTCGGCAACACCGAAGGCGAAGTCGCCAACGACGAGCACGAGGACGCCGACGACGCACCCAAGGCCGCGAGCCTGTCCGACCGGCTGGCGCAGCGGTTGAGCGCCCACCGCACGGCGGCGCTGCAAATCGAAGTCGCCCGGCATCCGCATGTCGCGCTGGCCGCACTGGTGCATGGCATGGTGCAGACCGTCTTGCAGCCCGACGCCTACGGCGATGGCCTGCCGCTCGGCGTGCGCCTCACGGCGCAATACCGGCTGGAAGGCATGGCACCGGACTGGCCGGAATCGCCCGCCGCCGTGGCGCTGCGCGAACTGCAACAGGTGGCCGGTGAAGCCTTGCCGGAGGACAGCGCCGAACTGTTCGCCGCGCTGCTGGCGAAGCCGCAAGACGAACTGGTGCGACTGCTGGCCGTGTGCGTGGCTTCCACGGTGGACGTGGTGACGCCCCGCGCCACGACGCACCATCGCGGCGAAGAACTGGCGCAGGCCGTGGGCCTCGACATGGCCGCATGGTGGAAGCCGACCGCAGAAGGCTACTTCAAGCACGTTTCCAAGGCCGTGATTCTGGATGCCGTGGGCGAGTACGCGCCCGAGCAAATCAACCGGCTGGCGAAGCTCAAGAAGGCCGACATTGCCAGCGAAGCCGAGCGGCTGGCCGATGGCACGGGCTGGATGCCCGCCATCTTCAAGGCCGCAGATCCGCAGGATGCCGCGCAGGAGGAAAGCCCGGAGCAGGACGCCTCGGAGGATGCCGAAGCAATGGCGGATGAACCCGCCGAGGTGCTGGCCGCTTGACCCGCGCCGAAGGCAAGCGCCCCGGCCTCGACCGGGGCGCTTCGCTGGAAGGAGAAGCTCCATGATCCACACCGCCACCAGCCGCCGGCGCATGGCGGCGATCTACGCCCCCGGCACAGTACGCGCCCGCCGCTGGCACGGCGCAGGCGACGTACGCGGCTATCGCCTGCCCTCGGGCTGGTCGGCCCGCGCCGACCTCACCGACATTCATCCCATCACGGGCCGCGCCTTGCCGCGCGCCTTGTGGTGGCTCATCGAGACGAAGGAATAACCGCGATCAGCACCGCGCCCAGGCCGTTCCGTCCTGGGCGCGGTGAAATGCAAATCCGGTCGCGGTAGTGGCCGCGCGCGGTGTTCAAGGCCAGCAGCCGATTCAGAACGCCGCCGCCTTCGCGCTGGCTCAGGCGGCGGCGTTGAAAGCATCGCTGTAGTGTGCGATGCCTTCGGGCACCGGCCCATCGAAGGCCAGTGCCATGAAGTAGCCGGGCGGCACGCCCGGCAGTTGCAGGCCCGCACGGGCCTGAAAACCAAAACGCGCGTAATACGCGGGATCGCCCAGCAGCACGCAGCCCGCGGCCTGCATGTCACGCAGTTCAGACAGCGCCTGTTCCATCAGGCGCGAGCCGATGCCGTGCCCTTGCCTTTGCGGCAGGACGGAGATCGGCCCCAAGCCGTACCAGCCTTCGGCCTTGTGGCCGTTGCGATCGGTGATGGTCACGGGCGACAGGGCCACATGGCCGACGACCTGGCCGTGTTCCTCGGCCACGATGGAAAGCGTCAGTTCGTCGGCGGCGCGCAGGGCGCGCACGATGAACTGCTCGGTGTGGCTGGTGTGCGGTGCATCGGCGAAGGCGGCGACCGTGACGGCCTCGATGGCGGCCATGTCGTCAGGTGTTTCGTGTCGTAGCTGGATGGTCATGGACTGCTCTTGGATTCTTTCCTGAAAATATAGAACGGCCTGGGCGTGTCGGCGCTTCGCCCCGCCGGGCTTTCGGGCTGCGCCCCGTGTCAACTTCGCTGTCACGGCCATTCGGCTTCAATTCCTCGCGCCTTCGCGCCTTTGGCGCTGCGCGCTTCGCTTGCCTCCAGGGGAAAGCCCTGCGGGCTATCCCCGCCGCGCGATGCTTGGCGCCCCTCGATGCGGCCGAACCGGCTGCGCCGGATCGGCGCGGCCAGCGCTACGCTGCGATGGACGGGGTGCTGGCGAACACGCTGGCCCTTGCTGCAGCAGGTTGCACGGATGCGTGCTGCCCTCAACGCTGGCGGTTCCTGCCCATCACGTCACGAAGGACGGTTCACGGACAACCCGCCCGGCATCGCTATGGAGCTTCCACGCCACGCCTCAAGACCGGCGCCGCAAGGTGCGGCCGGGGCTTTCTCGCCTTTCATTTGGTGGTTGACCTGGCCCGCGTCAGTGAGCGAGCTGGAGAAGCCTTCGGGCGGGGATGCCGAGTCGGCCCCATCTCCTTTCGGAGCGGTTCGGCCCAAGGCGTCCTTGTCTCGTTGTGAATCCTGGCGGTGGCACGGCTGCGCCTCGGGCTTCATGGCTGCAACCGTCCGGCGAAAACAATTTGAGGGTCGGCAGGGATTCGTGTAAAAACGGGCCGAAAGTGAGCTAACTGCCTGTCGCAGCTGGCTTTATTGGCCGCTCCAGAAAATCGAGGGTTGGGCAGCACTCTCCCGCCGGCACTTGGGCGCACCGCGCTATTTTCTGTTCGAGATCCCTCTCCAGCTGTCGCAGCTCGCGGATTCGTAGACGGACATCGACGAGCTTTCGCTCGGTCAGCTGACGGGTCTGCTCGCAAGAACCTTCGCCTGTGATCTCTAGCAGGCCAGCGATCTCGTCGAGGCTGAATCCCATCATCTGAGCGCGCCGGATGAACTGAAGCCGATTGACATCGTTTTCGTCGTAACGACGCACGCCTCCTATGGGTCGCTCGGGTTGACGCAGCAGCCTACGCCGCTGGTAGTAGCGCACGGTTTCGACGTGCACATCGGCCGCCGCCGCCAGCCGGCTGATCGTAAACGTGTTCGGACGCACGGCTTGACTCCGTACCTAGGTACAGAGGCTAGTATGCTCTGATGCAAACAACCCCGGCCAAATCGTCTGTTCCAGCCATCGTTGGCGCGAGCATCGCCGCCATTGGCGCATCGGTCTGCTGCGTCGTGCCGCTGGTGCTGGTCCTGCTGGGCATCAGTGGCGCCTGGATCGGCACCCTGACAGCTCTCGATCCCTTGAGGCCCTGGTTCAGCGCCGCCGCCGTACTGTCCTTGGCCGTGGCGTTTTGGATGCTGTATCGACCGGCGGCACGGTGCGGTGTGGATGGCAGTTGCATCGCCCCGGACGCTCTGCGACGCAGGCGACGTTGGCTCTGGTTGGCGACAGCCCTCATCGTCCTGTTGCTGCTGTTTCCCTATTACATCGTCTGGATTCTGTAGGAGGCGCGATGCACAAGTGGATACTGGCCCTGGTGGCTGCTCTGTCGGTCGGTGCCGCTCTTGCGACGCCCGCAACCGTAGTGATGCTCGATGCTGAGAACATGACCTGTCCCGCCTGCGGCATCACCATCAGGAAGGCGCTGGAGAAGGTGCCGGGCGTGGCCGATGTGAAGGTGGACACCCGGGCTGAAACAGTCACGGTGACGTTCGAATCGAGCCAGACGGATGCAGCCGGAATCGCGCGTGCAGTCACGGAAGCAGGCTTCCCGGCCAAGGTGCGGACTGGCGGTGAGTGACGTCAAGCTGGAAAGCGTCTTGACCTGCCCGGAGTGCGGCCATCGGGCGACCGAGACAATGCCCATCACAGCGTGTCAATTCTTCTATGAGTGCACGGGCTGTGGAGCGGTTTTGCGTCCGCATCAAGGCGACTGCTGTGTGTTCTGCTCGTTCGGAACAGTGCCATGTCCACCGATCCAACAGAACAATCCCTGTTGTGGTTGAACCGCGGACTCCGATAATAGTTGGACAGACAGGCTGCGAGATCGACTGTGCCACCCTGGAAAGCGCGCCGCTCAACCAGCGGTGTGCATGCGAAGTGGTCGACATCCTCCGTCTGCACGAGTCGATCCGGGGTGCCTTTCCGGAGTTCACGACTGATCCCGCCGTACACGCGCACTTATTTTCACCCTATGCCTTGTTCGTTGATCGGCCCGCGTTGGAGGCCATGGGACGAGTCGCGGCGGCGGTCTTCGACGTCGCAGGAAACCCGGGATATAGCCAACGGGTCCTGCAATGGGCCCCTGACATTGCAACCCATGATCCGGGTTCGGCGGGGGGCGTCCTGGGTCTGGACTTTCACCTGACGGTCGATGGCCCGCGGCTGATCGAGGTCAACACCAATCCAGGCGGTCTGCTCCTCAATGCCTTGTTGCTCGATGCCGTGCGGTCTTGCGCGCCGCCAGCATGGGCCACCTGGACCAACGCGGCCCAAGCGCGTGATGCGGCCGTCACGGCCTGGATGGAGGATGCTCGGCAGCAATCCGGGCGCACGCCGTCGCGCCTGGCCATCGTGGACAGCACTCCGCGAGCGCAGTTCCTTTACCCCGAGTTTGTGCTGTACGCGAACGCGTTTCGGGACCATGGCGTGGACTGCGTGATCAGCGCTCCCGAGGATTTGTCGTTTGGTTCGGACGGGCTTGAGGATGCCCACGGTCGAATCGACACTGTCTACAACCGGTTGACCGATTTCGCGCTCGAGGATGCCTCGCATGCAGACATTCGTGAGGCTTACCTGGCAGGGGACGTCGCGCTGATGCCGCATCCCCGAGCACACGCGCTGTTTGCCGACAAGCGCAACCTTGCGGTGCTCGGGGACCCGGCTCTGCTCGGCGGGTTCGGGGTCGATGCGGGTTCGACGGCACTGCTGGGCCAGGTGATCCCGCCCACGGTCGAACTCGTGCCCGCGAACCGGGATGCGTTGTGGGCAGTGCGCAACGGATATTTCTTCAAGCCTGCAGCAGGGTTTGGCAGCCGTGGGAGTTATCGGGGCGACAAGTTGACCCGGCGGACTTGGGCGTCTATGGCGTCGGCGACCTACATCGCACAGGCCTTCGCGCCACCGAGCATGCGGATCGTGCATGGGGGCCAGTCCCTCAAGGCGGATGTGCGCTGCTTCGCGTCCGAGGCGGGTGTCCTGTTGTTCGCGGCCAGGCTGTACCAGGGCCAGACCACGAACATGCGCACCCCCGGTGGTGGATTCGCAGCGGTGCTCACGTCGTCACGGATCGAGGAGTGATTCCCCACCGGAGCCGACCCTTGGGGCGTGTCGTGGCTACAGCCAGGCGAGTGCCGATTCAGCCAGTTCGCGCTCCTCATCGATCGCGACGTTCCATATGCTCGGCCCGCCCCCGCGGTCGATCCGCGTGGCTCCAGCATCGTTGACGTCAGGTGCCAGCGCCAGGCCGAGCCAGGCCAGTCGCGCGACGATGCGAGCCCGCAAAACCGGCGCGCGATGGCCGATGCCGCCGGAAAAGACGACATGGTCGAGACCGCCAATTGCCGTGGCCATGGCCGCGATGGACTGCGCAATCCGGACTGCAAAGAGCTCCACGGCAAGCTGGGCCTGCGGGCCGGGATCCGTCAGCAACACGCGCATGTCGCCATGGCCGGCGATTCCGGCAAGGCCTGCACTGCGGTACAGGCCGTTTTCAAGCGCCTGCGCATCCAGGCGTTCATGCCTCAGCAGATACAGCAACGCGCCGGGATCGAGATCTCCGGAGCGGGTAGGGCTCGGGATTCCACCCAGCGGAGTGAGCGCCATGGTGGTGTCGCGGCTGCGGCCGCCCTCGACGGCGCAGACGCTGCAGCCACCCCCCAGATGCGCGAAGACAGCGCGGCCCTTCAGGATTCCAGCGTCGTGGCTGGCCACTATGCGGAGCGCGGAGGCAAAGGCGAGTCCATGGAAACCGTAGCGGCGGATGCCCAGCGCATCCCATGCTTCAGGGACAGGCAAGCGCCGGCTCCAGGGCGCGAGCGACGCGTGGAAGTCGGTGTCGAAGGCCACGCCTTGGCGCGCGTGCGGCCAACGCATGCGCGCGGCACGCGCGAAAGCGAGGGCTACCGGCTGGTGCAAGGGTGCGAACGGCACCAATGCATCCAGTTTCGCGAGCACGGTTTCGTCGAGCTCGCGGGCGTCGTGCAGGTCACCGCCATGTACGATTCGGTGCACCACCACGTCGGGGCTGGGCCACGGCTCCGACAATGCCTCGAGCAGGGTGGCAAGGCGCTCCTGCGCATCCACGCCGACTGGAATTTCGGCCCGGGAGCGCTCGAGCAGACGAGACTGCGCGCCGTGTCCCTCAGTGTTGAACAGATAGGACGCGCCCTTGAGGGTGGACGAGCCAACGTTGAGTGCAAGAAGCCGGCGCGTGGTCACAGGTGTCCCCGAATCATGTTCATGGGGACCGCACCGCCCGGCGCAACAACTGCGCATTGATTGCCACAACGACGGTGCTCAGCGACATGAGCACTGCCCCAAGCGCAGGTTGCAGCAGGATCCCCCATGCGGCGAGAACGCCAGCGGCGAGAGGGATGGCGACGATGTTGTAGCCGGCGGCCCACCACAGGTTCTGGATCATCTTGCGATAGGTGGCCTTGCTCAATTCGATGATCGCTGGCACGTCGCGCGGGTCGCTGCGCACGAGTACGACGTCGCCGGCCTCGACCGCGACGTCCGTCCCTGTGCCGATGGCGATGCCGACGTCGGACGTGAGCAGCGCCGGAGCGTCATTGACACCGTCACCCACCATCGCGACGCGCTTGCCCTGGGCCTGCAGCTCCTCGATCTTTGCCACCTTGTCCTCGGGCAATACCTCGGCGAAGACGGTGTCGATGTTGAGTTCCTTCGCGACCGCGTTTGCGACCGCCGTGGAATCACCCGTCAGCAGGACAACCTCCAGTCCTTCGTCGTGCAGCCGCTTGACCGCGTCGAACGATTCGGGACGGATGGCATCCGCGATCGCAAATACGGCGAGCACCCGGTCGCCTTCCACCAGGTAGGTTGCAGATTGACCATCGGCTGCCGCTGATTCGGCAGCCCGCCGAAGCGTCTCCGGCGGTTCGACCGCGAGCATTCTCAACAGACCCGGCCCGCCAACGTGAAGCGAGCGCTCCTCGACGACTGCGCGCACGCCGCGTCCCGGCATGGACTCGAAGTCCTGCGACATCGGAACGTCGATGCCATGTTCCTTGGCGCTGGTCATCAGCGCCTGCGCGATCGGATGTTCAGCGTCGCGCTGGACCGACGCGGCCACGCGAAGCACCTCGTCGTCGGTGAGTCCATCGGCGGCAGTGGTCTTCACGACGCGGTGCGAACCGAGCGTGAGCGTGCCTGTCTTGTCGAACACGACCGTGTTCAGCAAACGGGCCTCTTCCAGGCCGCGTCGATCGCGCACGAGCAGGCCGTTCCGTGCGCCAATCGTGGTCGAGATGGCGGTCACCAGCGGGATGGCCAAACCCAGCGCATGGGGACAGGCGATCACGAGCACGGTCACTACGCGCTCGATCGTGAAGCTCCACGGTCGACCGAGGAGTGGCCAGACAATGGCGGTAACCGCGGCGGAGACGATGGCGATGATCGTGAGGTAGAACGCCGCCCGGTCCGCCAGGGCCTGGGCGCGCGAGCGCGACGTCTGGGCCTGCTCGACGAGCCGCATGATACCCGCGAGCGCGGTCTCGTCGCCGGTTCCCGTCACCTCGACACGCAACGAGCCCTGTCCGTTGACGGTGCCGGCGATCACCCGGTCGCCCGTCGACTTGTCCATCGGCTTGGACTCGCCGGTGATCATCGCTTCGTTGACGGCGCTGGTCCCTTCCTTCACGACGCCGTCGGCGGGAATGCTCGCGCCGGGCCTGATGAGCAGCAGGTCGCCGCGCTTCAGTTCCGCGACAGGGACTTCCTTCGCGGTACCGGCCTCATCCAACCGCACCGCCATATCAGGCAGCAGCTTCGCGAGTTCCTTGAGAGCGCCCTGTGCCTGGTTGATCGAACGCATCTCGATCCAGTGGCCGAGCAACATGATCGCCACCAGCGTCGCCAGCTCCCACCACAGGTCCAAGCCCTCGACAACGCCGAGCGTGACCAACGCGCTGTAAAGGAAGGCGACGGTGATCGCAAGCGAGATCAGCGTCATCATGCCCGGCAGGCGATTTCTCAGCTCGTGGTATCCGCCGCGGAGGAACGGCGAGCCGCCGTAGAAGTACACGATCGTGCCGAACACCGCCGGGATGTACGCCGACCCCGGGAACTGTGGTGCGGTGTAGTCGAACCAATGCTGGATCATCCCGCTCCAGATCAGAGTGGGGATGGTCAGCAGCAGCGTGAGCCAGAACTTGTCGCGGAAGCTCGCCACGCTGTGGCCGGCATGCTTGTCGTGCCCGGCATGGACGTCACCTTCAGCACCCGTGCGGGGATGCGGCGGTTGCTCGCCGTGCGCCTGATGATCTTGATGATGATGATTGTGTTGCGTCATGGGTCTGCCTTCCTGGATGCACTGATGCGCCGGGCACCAGCGGGGAGATAGATCAGTGTTCTGTTACAAGTGTCCCGATCTGGCGATGGCCATCACCAGCCGCAGTGAGAGCAATCCCGCAGCAGCGAAAGCCACCATAGCCAGGAAAGGCATGTGACCGAACACTTGCGGGCCGTCGGAATGCAGGCTCAACAGCGCACCGCTTACGTACAGGCCCAAGGTGACCAGGGCCAACGCCAGCCGGTTGCCCGTGCGCGCGATTGCCTCCTGCGTGGAACTCAGGCCATGGTGGTGTACGGAGAAGGCGGGTCGTCCGTCGCTCAGTTGCGCCTGCCGCAACAGGTCGGTGGCGATCTGTGGCAGTTGGCGCGCAGTGCGGGCCAGCCGCATGGCAAGCGGCCTGTTGCCGCTGGGGCGGCTGGCTTCGGCAATGTCGGCGATCGCGGCCGCCTGCGCGGACAGCGTCCCCAGCAGGTCCAGATTCGGATCCAGCGCCCGCAGCGTGTTCTCGACCAGGAACAGCGTCCGGATCAGGGACAGCAGGTGGGCCGGAAGCCGGAAGCCAGCGCCCTGCCCAATGCGTGCCACGCGCCAGATTGCCTCGGCAATGGACCACTGCGCCAGCGGACGGCTGGCCATCTCGGCCAGGATCAGGTGGATCTCGCGCACATGCGAGCGGCGGTCGACCTGCGACGGGAAGAAGCCCATGGCGATCGCTGCATCCAGCACGCCCTCGGCGTCGTCGGCCGCAATGGCCTCGACCATGCCGCCGAGCGCGAGCCGGGATGCAGGGTCGAGCACGCCGATCGATCCAAAGTCATGCAGGCACAGGCGACCGTCGTCAAAGAAGAACAGATTCCCCGGGTGCGGGTCGGCATGGAAGACGCCGGCGCCGAAGAGCTGATGCACGTAGGCACCGAGCAGCGCCCTTGCCAGTGCGGGAGCGGCCGCTGTGCCGTACGCGGCCTCCAGACGGGTCCCGTGGCTTCGATCCTGCACAAGCACGTTGCGGGTGGCATACGGCTCGACGACGTGCGGCTGGGTGATGCCGGGCAGGGCATCCAGCACCTTGGCCATGCGCCGCATGTTCTGCGCCTCGTGACGCATGTCGATCTCGTCACGCAGGAATGCGCCTAGTTCGTCCACCAGTTCGAGCGGCCGGTGGCGTTTCAGTGGCGGCCAGATCCACTGGGCGACGCGCATCGTGCGCCGCAGGAGCAGCAGATCCGCCTGCACCTGGGCATGGATCCCGGGGCGGGTGATCTTGACGACCACATCGCGACCATCATGCATGCGCGCTGGATGGATCTGGGCCACTGAAGCCGCGGCCAGGGGCTTGTCATCGAAGCTGGCGAAAAGTTCGCCGACCGGCGCGCCAAACGCCTGTTCGACGATACGCATGGCCTCCTCCGCCGGGAAGGGGGGCACATCGCTGTGCAATCGCGACAGCGCCTCGCGATAGGGCGCCGGCAGCAGGTCCCAGCGCAGGCTCAAGCCCTGGCCCAGCTTGACGAAGGTGGTGCCCAACCCCACCAGTGTGGTGCTGACGTATGCCGGAAGCAGGTCGGGTGCACGTCGGCGCAGGCGCAGCACGGCGACGCCGAGCTTGAGTCCCGCCCAGGCAATCTGGCCTCCGCGCCGCACCGTGCCCGCCATCAACGCGCGCTCCCGGTTGGACAACTCATGGCGTCGACCCACTTGCAGGACGCAGGATCGTGGCCGGATCGCCCCGACCATCCACTGCCGCCAGCTCCGCTTCCGACAACAGGCCGCCCCGGGACTGGCCGAGGACGCCCGCGGCCGCATCGACCACGTGCGCCCAGGTGCTGCGGTTGGCGAACAGCAGTCCCGGCACGTCCAGCGTGCCGCCGCGGTTGACGAAGCCGAGCGCCGCGGTCGTGGCCGGGCCAGTGTCGAGCCGGCGCAGCGCGCCCAGGAAGGGCTCGGGCCGCGTATGCGTGACGAATATGCGCGGCCGTTCCGCCGGGAACAGTGCATGGACCTCGCTGTCGGAGTGCACGTACCGCGCCTCGTCCGGATCGCGCGGCGTGCGGAACCGGCCGGGCTCGCCGAGATAGACGATCGCGGCCGACACGCCACGTTCAACGAGGCGCACCTGCGCGTGGCGCACTTCCTGCAATTGGTAAGCACCGGTGGCGACCAGCAGGATCGCCGCTGTCGCCGGGTTGCCGGCCAGGCACAGCGCACCTTGGGTGGCCAGCGCCTGCGCCTGCGTCGGTGTCAGCTCGTGCGGCACCGGTCGCTTGGGGACGACCAGGGTGGTGACCGTGCCGCGTTGCGCGTAGGCGTGGGCGAGGGCCGCGGCGGCGCCGTTGGCGTCCGGGGGAAACACCACGCGCGATATGTCGGCCATTTCGCCCAGGAGCGCCTCGGCCATGGTCGGATCCTGATGGGACTGCTCGTTCTTCGCGTTCTCCCACGTGTGCGAGGTCAGCACGAGAGGCACGCCCAGCCAGCCGGGCGGTCGCCCCGCCTGTGCCTGGTGACGCGCGAAGATCAATTCCTGGCGCACGGCGCCCAGCATCTTCGGTGCGAACGCCTCGTAGGTGACCACCAGGTTCAGCCCGCCCTTGTTGCCGAGCGCGGCGCATACCACGGCTTCCTCATTAAGCGCGGTGATGACCGCGCCAGTGGTCGATTCCGCGACACCGGGCTCGGGCTCGTGCACCCGGTGCTTCATTGCGTCCAGGGTGCGATCGAGCTTGTTGCTGCGCAGCTCGTCAGGATTGCCCACGCGCACGCGCAGCCCCGGGTTCGCTTCGGCGATGGCGACGAACTGCTCGTCGAGCGCGGTCATCGGCGAGCTCTCGCCGCCGGCGCCGCGGTCGGCGATCGCCGGGACGCGGGGCGGTTCCACCTGGCGATCGGCCAGCGCATGGTCGCGCTCGCGCACGCGCTGCTGGAGGTCGTGGCTGTTGAGTGCGGCAACAGCCTCCTCGAGCTCGGACGCGGCCACGAACAGCGCCGCGGCGCCTTGATTGAAGAGCGCGCGTGCCTCGGCCTCCTTCGACGGATTCCCGGGCAGGGGCAGGTTGTGCGAGGCGTTGGTCCCGGCGCCGGGGAATCCGAAGCCCTTCACGGTTTCGGCAATGCCATAGGGCAGCCGCACGTCGGCATCGGGAACGGCGGCGCCCGCTTGCAGGCGCGACTCCATCACATGGATACCCCACGCGATGCTGGCCGGATCGCGCCCGTCCAGCGCGATCGGATCAAAGCCGTTCAATCGCAGGTGCCGGTCCAGCCACCGCTCGCCGCCCTGCTGGGCGATCTGGCTGCGCTGTTCGATGCGCCGCCCGTTGAGGATGATGATCGGGCTGACCAGCCCGCTGTCCTCGGCACGCCACCAGCGCGGCGCCCAGTCGCTGCCGCGCTGTTCCTCGAACGCACCGTCGCTGAGGAACGCCACCAGGCGTTCGTCCTTGAGCGGTGCATGCACGTACTGCAGTTCGGCAAAGCCGAGATAGCCGCCTTCCATCACGCCCCCGGCGGTGTGCGCATTGACGTGGGAGCCCAGGGGCGACGCCGGTGTTCCGTCCGGATTGAGGGTGTAGGCATAGAAGTCGCCGACGAACCGGCTCAGCCCCGCGTCGGAGCGGTCGTAACGTTCGGCGTGCCGGGCGGTCATGTTGCCAACCAGCACGTTCAGCGCGTCGATGGCGGCCACGCAGTGCCCCTGGCCCATCATCCATGCGCGGGTGACGCCATCCAGGGCGTCCATCAGCAGGTAGCCGGCGTAGGCCGGCACCATGTTGAGGGACCCGCCAGTGTGGCCTTCGGGCGTGGCCTTGAAGTCATCGGCCTCGAGGGCCGCGCCGTCGGTGCGGACCCGCTGGCTGTAGGTCATGTGGGCCACCAGCCACATGCCGGCGCTGGTGACGCGATCGGCCGCGGCGAGCCGCTGCCAGGCGGTGCCGGCATCGGGCGTGCGGCCCAAGGCCACCAGCTCGTGCACCATCTGGCGGACCCGGAGCTGGGTGAGCGGGTCATGTCGGATCACGCCGTAGCCGGCCGCCCAATGGTCAAACGCGGGATCGGCCCGCCGGTGGGCGTCGGCGAGTTCAAGGGTCCGCTGGCGCTCGGCGGCCGACAGCTGGTCGGCGGTGCAGCAGTTGAGATGCAGGTTCATGGGTCCTCCGGGGAGTCGGCCGAAGCGGACATCAGGGTCGATGCCGCGTCAGCGAGGTCCGCGCCGAGCGCGATCGCGTTCGACGGGTGGGCAATGGTGTCGGTACTGACGATGCGGGCCAGACCTGCTTCCTGCAGGCGGGCATAGGCATCGCCGGCGAACACCGGATGGATGGCGACCAGCAGTGGCGGCGGCAACGACAACCGGCGCAGGTGTGCGAGGGTCTCCAGGATGGTGTGGCCGGACGACACGATGTCGTCGATCAGGACCGGGGTCCGGCCCGCCACGGCCTGCGGGTCGGGCAGGCTGACGCGCACGTCGTAGTCGCCGTGCCGCTCCTTGGCCAGCACCTGGTAGGGCATGCCGGACAGGGCGGCGATGTCCGCTACCCACTGCTCGCTCTCGCTGTCAGGGCCGATCAGCACAGCGTCGGGGACGGTCTCAGCGATCCAGCGGGCCACGGCCGGCGTCGCCGATACGTGGACCGTCGGAATGCGGTAGAGCGACTGCAGGCGCTCGACGCGGTGCAGGTGCGGGTCCACGGTCACCAGCCAGTCGAAAGCCTCTTCGAGGAATTGCGCAAACAGCGGTGTACTGACCGCCTCGCCGCGATGGAAGCGGGTGTCCTGGCGCATATACCCCAGGTAGGGTGCGATGAGGCCGACCGAACGAGCCCCGAACTCGCGCGCGGTCCGGGCGGCGAAGCGCAGCGGGAGGGCCAGGGCATCGGCGTTGCGCAGGCTGGCCAGGATCGCCACATCGGCGCCGTCCAGTGCGTCGTCCAGGGTGACCAGCGACTCGCCATCGGGGAAGTGCCGCCAGGCCACGGGTGCAATGCGCGCCTGCAGGGGCTGGTTGATGGTGCCGGCCAACACTGCATCGGCCGGGAAGGGCATCAGCACACGGGTCATGGAACCTCTCCAAGCACAAAGGGTTGCAGCGTCGCGGCGTGCTCCAGGGCGTAGGCCAGTTCTCCCGGCGACTCCGCATGCAGGGTCATCATGGGCTGTCCGCGCTCGACCGTATCGCCGATCCGCAGACCGGTTTCGAGGCCGGCGGTGGGGGATGTCGGGGCGCCGGCCAGCTTGGCCAGTTTGGCCAGCCTGCGGTTGTCGATCGCCGCGATGCGGCCCGATGCAGGCGCCGGGACGTCGGCGGTGAACGCCGCCCGTGGCGGTTCGCGGAAGCCTCCCTGGGCCTCGCAGATCGCCAGGAACTTGGCCAGCGCCGCCCCGGAATCCAGCACGCCGCGCGCGCGCTCCAGTCCGGTGCCGGCGTTGCTGCCCGCTGCCATGTCC
>NZ_WKEE01000084.1:0-14383 GCF_021605635.1 Stenotrophomonas sp. PA-6-5C | reverse complement strand
TACAACCACCGTCGGCTGCACAGTGCCAACGGCCTTGTGCCACCTGCGCTCCACGAAGCGCAGGTGGCCTGAACGCCCCTTGAGAGTGTCCAGAAGTACTTGACCACCACAGGTTCACGGCGTCCCCGCAAACCCACAGTGCCCCGCCATCCCACGGGAACCCAGCTTTTGCTGTTGAGGTTGCCGGCCAGCGGCCGGCACTAACGCTTCGGCGGGTGCAGGGCGCAGCCCTGCCGACCAACCCACCCTCAGCCGTCGCCCTGGATGCCGCCGGGCGCCTGTGTCGGGTCGCGCCAGCGCCGCACCGTGCGCTGGAAGAACAGGTTGTTCGGCAGCTGCAGCACCGTGCCCTCGTGGCCGTCGCCGGTTTCCTGCAGCGTGGTGTAGATCAGGTTGACGTCGATCACCCGGCCCTTCAGTCCGGGCTTTTCGCCGTTCTCCAGCACTTCGATGTAGTCATGCAGGCGGAACGGCCGCGTGGTGAAGATCAGCAGCGTGCAGAAGATGTTGGACAGCACGCTCCAGGCAGCGAAGAACGCCACCGCACCCACCGCAGCAAAACCGGTGAAGGCCGTCCACAGCACCGAGGGCGAGGCGCCGAGCAGGCTGAGGATGTACAGCACCGCGCTGAAATAGACCACGAAACTGGTGATCCGGCGCGCGCCCATCACCATTTCCGGTGGCAGCGTGTAGTGGTCGGCGAAGCGGCGGATCAGGCGCCGGGCCAGGACCCGCAGCAGCCAGGCGGCCAGCAGGGTGATCAGGATCTGCAGGGCGATCCCGATGTCATGCAGCCAGGGGTGGGTCCAGGCGGGCAGGTGGTCCTTCAGCGACAACATCATGGGGCGACAACGTGTGACGGAAACGGGGCTTGATGTTACCCGGCGCGTGTCGACGTTTCGACCGCCTGTGTCCAGGCAAGGCAGACGAGGTCCTGTTTGTGCTGCTGCAGGCAGGCGTGACCGCTCTCGGCACGCCAGTGCAGGGATAGGCCGAACGCCTGCAGCAGCATGCAGGCCACGATCGCCAGCAGGGCGGCGCAGGAAGGACTGGACATGGGAGGCTCCTGGCCGGGCAGGCCTGCGGGGGACCTGTGATGGATGCAGCCAGCCGCGAAAAGGTTGCATCCCGAAAACGCGCCGGAAGATCTAAACCTTTTTCCGGCAGGCTGCATCCAACGGATATGCTCGACACCACCATGCCCGCGCCGCCTGCCGCCACCGACGCCGTCGACGAAACCGCCTTGGTGCGTGCGGCGGCGGCCGGCGATACCGCTGCTTACGAACTGCTGTATCGGCGCCACTCTCCGCGGGTGTTCGCCACCTTGTGGCGGCTGTGCGGTGGCCAGCAGGCACGCGCCGAAGATGCACTGCAGGAGGCGTTCCTGCAGGCATGGAAGGCACTGCCGGGCTTCCGTTTCGAGAGCAGCCTGTCCACCTGGCTGCATCGGTTGGGGGTCAACGCCGCGTTGATGGAACTGCGCGGCCGTGCTGCCGGGCATGACCACGACAGCCTGGACGACGTGGACGGTGGGATGCCAGAGATGGCGGTGCATGATGGCTGCGCCGGCACCGAACGCGATCTCGAACGCGCGTTGGCGACCCTGCCGCCGCGCGCACGTGCGGTGCTGGTGCTGCACGATATCGAAGGCTGGAAACACCATGAAATCGCCGGCCAGCTGCAGATGGCGGTCGGTAGTTCCAAAGCACAGCTGCATCGCGCGCGTGGCCTGCTGCGCGCGCGCCTGGGAGACATGACATGAGTACGCACGACCACGATTCCGACCACGACCTGCTGGCCCGGCTGCGCGCGCTGCCGAGCGAACGCAGCGTACCCACCGATGGCTGGGAACGCCTGTCGGCGCGGTTGCCACCCCGGGAACCGGTTGCCGCGCAGGTGCTGAAGGACAACGTGGTGGCCTTGCCACTGCGCAGCCGCCGACGCTGGTGGTTGCCGGTTGGCGCCGCACTGGCGGCCAGCCTCGGGCTCTACGCGGTGGCACCGTGGCGGCATGCACCCGAGACGCTGCCTGCACCCAGTGGCCTGCAGCTGCAGGCCGATGCGATGACCGAACAGTACCGGCAGGCAGTGGCGTCGCTGCCTGATGGCACGGCGCCGGAGTGGCAGCCCGCGCTGCATGAACTGGATCGCAGCGCGGAACAGATCCGCGCCGCGATGGCGCAGGACCCGCGTGCGCCGCACCTGCTTGGACAGCTCAAGCGCACTTACGCGCTGCGGCTGGAACTGACCCGGCAGGCGGCCTATGCCGCCGAATCCGGCTTGACGACCTGAGGAGACCCCCGATGACCCGAACCCTGATGTCCTGCTGTGTCGCGCTGCTGCTGGTGCCGGCCATGGCACTGGCCGACACCCGCATCGACGAACGCCATACGCTGGCTGCGGGCGGTCGTATCGAATTGAGCAATGTGGCCGGCAAGGTGAGCGTGCGCGGCTGGGACCGCAATGACGTGCAGCTCACCGGCACGCTCAGCGACGGCCTGCAGCTGCGCCAGGAAAAGAGTGCCAACCGGGTGCGCTGGGAGATCGAGTATCCCCGCCGCAGCAACAACGGCGGTGCCACGCTGGTATTGAACGTGCCGCGCTCGGTGGAACTGCTGCTGAGCACGGTCAGTGCCAGCCAGGACATCAGCGGCATTGACGTGCGCCGCCTGCAGGCCGATACGGTCAGCGGCAGCCTGAGCGCGTCCGGTCGTAGTGGCGACAGCAAGCTCAACACGGTCAGTGGCAGTGTCAATGCGCGACTGCAGACGCCGAAGCTGGACGTGAACACGGTCAGTGGGCGCATCGAAGCCGGCGGCGGCGTGTCGGGCGATATCGGTGCGCAGACGGTGTCCGGCCGGGTCGAGGTCGACGCCGGTCGCGTGCAGCGGCTTGCGGTGGAAACCGTGTCGGGCAGCATCGACCTGTCGGCGACGGCCCTGGCACCGGGCGGACGCATCAACGTGGAGTCGGTCAGTGCATCGGTCAGCCTGCGCCTGCCGCGCACGGTGTCGGCGCAGCTGTCGGTGAACAGCTTCAGCGGGTCGATCAACAGTGACGCCGGCAAGGTCGAGCGGCCGCGCTATGGGCCGGGCAGCAGCCTGGATGCCCGCCTGGGCAGCGGCGACGGCGATATCCGCGTGCAGTCGCACTCGGGCAGCGTGCAGGTACGCCTGGACCGCTGAGCGCGGTCCGGCAGGCCGCGGCGGCAGCGCCGCCGCGGTCGGGGGAGGGTCAGCTGGCTTTCTTCAGCGCCCAGGTGGTACCGAGAACTTCAATCTTGCCACCGCTCTTGCGGAACGCGGCCAGGTCGGAGGCGATCGAGTCGCTGTTGACCACGGTGCTGGCGGATGCGCCCTTGCGTTCGCTGCGGATGCTGTTGCTGGCCTTCGCGGGGGTCTTTGCCTTGCGGGGCATGGTTGCTCCTGTCAGGTGGAAGGGGAGGAAAGCGCGCAGGGTTCAGCCTGGCGCAGGTAGTCCTGCCGCTCGCGGCGGCAGTCGTCGCCGCCCATCGAGAACTGGCGGCAGATCGCCGGGCGCTGCGAATAGATCGTGCAGCGCAGGTGATACGGATCGATCGCCGCGCACCAGCCTTCCTCGTTGCGCGCCATCACGGCACGGCCGTGGGAGTCGCGCGACAGGAACTGGCCGGGCACGTGGTCGCCGGGCTGCAGCAGGACCGGCAACCGGCAACAGACCGCGTCACAACGGCGGCAGTCGATGGGTGCTGGTTCAGCGTCAGGTTGTACGGCCACAGGGGCCTGGCGGGTGCCCAAAGCGGGTCTCGATGGCGGCTCGGGTAGTACGCGGACCATGATCGAGCCAGAGGGCATGGTCGCCAGACCCGCTGCGCGGGGCAGGCTGCACCATGGGTACACACACCGGCGAGGCCAGCGGAAGGTGCAGCGGTTTTCTAGCCGGCCAAGGGTAGCGCAGACCGCGTAACGTTTTGTTAATCCCGGCTGGCTGCCGCCAGCGCGAGGCCCTGGACGACCCCCAGCGAGGGCTCGCCGTGGACCATCCGGGCGCCTGGGAACGCCTCGGCAGCGGCCTGCCGCAGGTAGCCGGCGCGGGACATGCCACCGGTCAGGAACACCGCATCCGGGTCGCCGCCGATGTCATTGCGGACCTGGGCGAGCAGTTCGCGGATCTGGGTCAGGTAGCCATGGGCAGCGGCGGCCAGACCGTCGGCGCTGTTGTCCACGTGCAGGTCGCGCGCGATGTAGTCCAGCGTGCTGCGGTGTTCGCTGGTGCCGCTGAGGGCGATCTTGGCGCGCTCGACATCGCGGTACAGGCGGGCGGTGTTGCCGGTGTCCTGCAGTGCCTGCAGGCGCGCGCCCCACGGAGCATCGACGTTGTCGTAGCTGTGCTGGCGGAACTCGCGCTGGCGGGTCATGTCCTGCACGGTGGCCGCTTCCACGTAGTGGTGGGTGGGCACGCGGGTGATGCCACGGCCGAACAGCGGCATGTAACCAGACAGGCTCAGGGCCAGGTCGATATCGGTACCGCCACGGGCGATACCCCAGGCGCGATGGATCCGTGGCGCTTCGCTGCCGCCCACTTCGGCGTGCGCGATATCGGTGGTGCCGCCGCCGATATCGACGATCACCGCCTGGTGCCGATCGCTGCTTTCAGCGTGGTAATGCATGGCTGCGGCAGCGGGTTCCTCAAGGAAGTCGATCTGGTCGAAGCCGGCCTGGCTGGCCGCTTCGCGCAGGATGTCCAGGGCCTGGTCGTTGCCGGCCTCACCGATCGAGCTGCGGAACTGCACCGGACGGCCGAGCAGGGCGCTGCGCAGCGGCTGGCCGAGCTGGGCGCTGGCGGTCAAGCGGATGTGTTCGAGGATGTGCGCGGCAATGCCGGTGATGGTCTGCCGCGCGCGCGGGTGCAGGTTGTAGCCGAGCATGGACTTCGGGCTCTGCACGAGGTTGCCTTCGTGCTCTTCGAAATACGCTTCCAGCGCGTCGTCGCCATAGACCGCGTTCTGCAGCAGGTCGCTGGCGCTGCGTTCCTTTCCAGCGCGCGCCTCCATCCACTCCCGGCGCAGGGCGCGCAAGGCCTCGCGGCGCAGGGCCTGTGGCGTGCGTTCCTGGCCGGCGGCGCGGGCGGCACGGGCGGCGCTGTCGATCAGCTGCTGCAGTTCGTGTTCCTGCCCGGCGTCGAGCTGGAAATCGTCCGGGTCGGGTACCACGCCGGGGAAGTACACGCTGGTACGGAACTGTTCGGCCTCGCCGAAGCGGATCGGCAGCAGCTTCCCATCACGCACGATGGCGGCGGCGGAGTTGCTGGTACCGAAGTCGATGCCGAGGCGCATGGGGAGAGGTCCGGGGACGATCAGGGGCCGCGCACTCTGCTGGAGTTTGCCGCGCGCTGCAAGTTCCGGTGCCTCCCTTGTGCGGGGCGGGCGAGCCCCCCACCCGGGCCGCCGCCGGAAAATGAACGAAAAGGCCGGGCGGTTACAATGGCGGCTGTTGATTCATTTTGAGGTACTTGCGATGTCTTCTGTTCCCGCCTGCCCGCAGTGCACCCTGGAAAACACCTATGCCGATGGCGCGCTGTGGATCTGCGCCGACTGCGGCTTCGAGTGGACGGCCGAAGAAGGTGCTGGCTCGACCCTGGTCGTGCGTGACAGCAACGGCAATACCCTGCAGACCGGCGACACCGTCACCGTGATCAAGGACCTGAAGGTCAAGGGTTCTTCGATCCCGCTCAAGCAGGGCACCGTGATCCGCAACATCCGCCTGGTTGAAGACGATGCCGAACACATCGAAGGCAACTCGGACAAGATCAAGGGGCTGGTGCTGAAGACCTGCTTCCTCAAGAAGGCCTGATCGCGCCTCAGCGCTTGGCCTGCTGCGCCCGCCAGCGGGCCAGGCTGTCCAGCTTGGCCTGGTAGCGGGCCTGCTGCGTTGAACCACCCAGTTCCTGCGCCCGCAGAAGTTCGCGGTCTGCACGCTGCAGCCGGCCGGTCAGGAAATACACCCGCGCCAGGCCGAAGTGGAACTGGTGCGCGGTGTCGTACAGGCGCACCGCCCGCCGGTAGTACGTGATCGCCTTGTCCAGGTCGCCAGCACGTTCGGCCTGGGCGCCCTGCATGTACTGCGCGAACGGATCCTCGCGCTGCACCGACTGCAGTTTCTTCTGCATCGACTGCGCCTGCGCGGTCATGCCGAGCTTGCGATAGAGCGCACTGGCGTTGTTCAGTGCTGCGCTCTGGCGTCCGTCCAGGCGCAAGGCAGTGTCCAGCGCGGTGCGGGCCCCCTGGTCGTCGCCCAGGCGGTTGTCGAGCACGCCGATGTTGTTCCACGTCGAGGCGAAGCTTGGGTCCTGCGCCAGCGCGGCATCGAAGAAGGCACGCGCGCCGCTCAGGTCGCCATCGGCCAGATGTTCCGCGCCGCGGTTGTTGTAGTAGTGCGCCAATGCCCGCTCACGGCCGATCGGCTGCGGCCCATGGCGGTCGTACAGCACGTTGCGGTCCAGATCGACGGTGCCGTAGCGGCCGCCGACATCCACGCCGGCGTTGACGTGCCCGACGTTGTAGACCACGCCCTGGTCCTGGTCCTGGTACCACGACACCACCTGGCCGACTTCCTGCACCCGCGCCTGGATGCCGGCCTCACGGGCGAGCGTGACGAACAGCAGGGTGAAGGCGAGGCAGTTGGCGCGCTGGTGCTGCCAGATCTCGCTGACGGTGTAGGTCGCATCGGCGTCGTACTGCAGGTCCAGACCGTGCTGGCTGAAGATCATTTCCACCAGCGCCTGCAGGCGCTGGTCACGCGAGTAGCTGCGGTTGATCACCTGCTTCTGCAGCATCTCGCGCATCGCCGGCGGGATCGCGAACACCTGTTCGGGCGTCGGCACGCTGGCGGCGGTGACCTTTACGGTGGAGATGGTCGGGATGGCGGGCGCAGGAGCCGCAGCATCCTGCGCGGACAGGGCTGGCGCGCCGAGCACAGCCAGTGACAGGAGGAAGCATCGAGCGGCAAAACGGCGCATGACGGTTTCCGGCAGCGGCGGGCGCTCCCGCCTGCGGCCAGTGTAGACCTGCATGTGGCGGTCCGCATCCACTGGCGATCAGCGCGTCGATCATCCACAGCCGGTGTGGACCAGCGCGCGACAAACCTGTGGACAACTGCTGCCGGGCCTTGCCTGGCGCGGTGCGTGAACTGCTGGTGAAAAAACAGCCAGCTTGCCCGGCGTTGCCAACGGCGGGATCATCCACGCATGGACTTCGCCCCGCTGACCCTTGCTCCCGCGCACTGGCAGGCACTGCAGGATGCCTATGCGACGCCGCCGCGCGCCTACCACCACTTCGGCCACGTACGCGCGGTCCTGCAGCATTGCCAGGCGGTGGCCGACGGGCCGGGCTGGCAGCAGCCGGCCGAGGTCTATCTGGCAGCGCTGTACCACGATGCGGTCTACCAGGCCGGGCGCAAGGACAACGAGGCAAAGTCGGCCGCGCTGGCGCTGCGGGCCATCGCCGACTCACCGGAGCTGGCATCGGTGGACGCCGGCCGGGTCGAGCAGCTGATCCTGCTTACCGCCCGCCATGGCGAGCTGGGCCCGGCCGATGTCGATGCCGAAGCCGCGTTGTTCCTGGATTGCGACATGGCGATTCTGGCGGCGCCGGAAGCGGTGTTCTCCGCCTACGACCGTGGCGTGGCCGAAGAGTACAAGGGCGTGGTGCCGGGCTTCCTGTATCGCGCCGGACGCCGCCGCTTCCTGCAGGGGCTGCTGCGCGCGCCGCGGATCTTCCTCAGCGACTTTTTCGACCAGCGACTTGATGCCGCCGCGCGGGCCAACCTGCGCCGCCAACTGGGCGCCTGAGCGCACCGCTACACTATCCACCTGCAACCGCGTGGTGTTGTTTCCAGCCGTGACCGTCTCCGATACCCCTGCCGATCCCCGTCCGCTGCCGCCGGAAGAACCCGGCCCCAACGAATGCTGCGGCAGTGGCTGCCCGCTGTGCGTGCTCGACCTGTACAGCGAGGAGCTGCAGCGTTACCGCAAGGCGCTGGCTGACTGGAAGGCGCGGCATCCGGACGCCGACCCATGAGTCGTGCCCGTCCAGCCGCGATGCTGGCGCTGGTGGCACTGCTGTTGTTCGTGGCAACCGCGTTGTGGACGCAGTTCGCGCGCGCGGATCTGGATTGGGTGAAGGCTACCCTGAGCCTGTACCTGCATGGGCCGTGGGGCCTGGCGCTACGCAGCGCCTACTGCCTGCTGACACTGGCCATCGCCGTGCTCGGCATCGCGTTGTATCGGCACAGCGTGGGGCCGCGGCGCAGCGCAGCGGCACCGCTGCTGTTCTGCGTGGCTGCCGGCGGCCTGGCCACCGTTGCCATCGGTGACAGCTGGCTGCCTGCGGCAACGCCGTTGCTGGCGCCACTGATCCACGGGCTGGCCGCCAATACCGCCTTCCTGTGCGCCAGCGTGGGCATGCTGCTGCAGGCCTGGTACCTGCGCCGCGAACCGGGCTGGCGAGGCAGCGCGGCGCTGCTGTGGGGCTGGGCATGGCTGGCCTTCGTGCTGTTGTGGATGCATGTGCTCTGGCGCGGTGGCCCACCGCGCGGGCTGGGGCAGAAACTGGTGATCGCGGTGATCGTCGGCTGGTTGATCTGGCTGGCGCTGGCGCTGTATCGCCGCGGGCGTGCCGCCGGCACCCGCTGAATCGACCCGCTGCTGTGTTGCGGGACGCCTGTACCGGTACGTGCCGTGCACGCAGCGGCGGCGTATCGTGTGCGCATTCCAACGGGATGCGAAACGATGCGTGCAGGGCTGGGCAGGGCGATGGGGCTGGTGTTGGCGTTGGCGGCGTTGCCAGCGATGGCTGCTGTGCAGCAGGTCAGCCACGGACGCTTCGATCAGGTGCCCGTGCATGTACCGGCCGGGCCACCACAACGGGTGGTGATCTGGTTCCATGACGGCACTGATGCCGGCCGCACGCCGATCGAAGCGCTGCGTGCCGATGGTGCGCTGGTGGCATCGGTGGATGTGGCCCACCTGCGCGGCGTGCTAAAGCGCGAAGGCAACAGCAGCTGCGCGTTCGGGGCGGGCGATGTCGAGAATTTCTCGCGTTGGGTGCAGGCGTTCCTGCATCTGCCGGGCTATCACCTGCCGTTGGTCGGCGGCAGCGGCGAAGGCGCCGAGCTGGCCTATGCGCTGGCAGCGCAGGCCGACACCCAGGTCTTTGCCGGCCTGTTGACCTCGGGCTTCTGCCCGGCCCACACGCACGAGCGCATGGTCTGCGGCGATGGCGTGAAGCACGACCGCCTGCAGCCCAGTGAACTGAATTTCCCGTGGTTGAACGCGGCCGGTGCGCCGGGGTGTTCAACCAATAGTGCAGGCCCGTTTGTGCAGCAGGTTGCGATGGCCCGCGAATTCAAGCGCACCGTTGCCGGCGATGCGACACCGGGGCTGGTGGCAGCCGCCCGGGTGATCGGCGCGCAGGCCGGGGTCGCGCTGGCACCGCCGCCGGATGCCCTGAAGGGCCTGCCGGTAGTGGAAGTACCGGCGCAGGGCAGCGGTGACACACTGGCGGTGTTCGTTTCCGGCGATGGCGGCTGGGCCGGCCTGGACAAGGATGTAGCTGGTGCCTTGGCCGAACATGGCGTGGCGGTGGTAGGCCTCGATTCGCTGCGTTACTTCTGGAGCGAACGCACGCCGCAGGGATTTGCCGTTGATCTGCAGAAGATCATCGGCCACTACCGCCAGCAATGGCAGCGCGACAAGGTGATGTTGATCGGTTTCTCGCAGGGCGCGGATGTGCTGCCGGCCACCATCAACCAGCTGGATGCGGGCACCCGCGCCGGTCTCGAGCGCATCGTGCTGCTGTCGGTGGGCAAGAACGCCGACTTCGAATTCCATGTCAGCAACTGGCTGGGCGGTGGCGGTGGCGGCCTGCCGATCGCGCCGGAAGTGGCCAAGCTGCCGGCGGACAAGACCCTGTGCGTGTACGGCGACAAGGACGAGGACGCGCTATGCCCCGATCTGCCGGGCAACGACGGCGTGCACAAGGTCAAGCTGCCGGGCGACCATCACTTCGGCGGTGACTACGATCGCTTGGCCGAGGTGATCCTCAAGGGCGGCGCGTAAGCCGCTGGTAGACGCCGACCTTGGTCGGCGCTTCGGCTTGGACCATCACGGAAGGGAGCGTGTCGACCAAGGTCGACACCTGCCGGGCGGCAGGTAGCGCCGGGCCATGCCCGGCGGATCGTGACCTCAATTCCGCCGCGGGTCCAGCGAGATCAGGCGCGTGGCATCCAGCAGCGCGGCCGGCAGGTGCATGCCGCCGGGCGCGGCGAGGTAGCGCGGCCGCCACTGCGGATCGAACTTCGACTTGAACCTGCGCAGGCCGCTGAAGCCATAGAAGCGCTCGCCATGTCGTGCGAGCAGGCCAGCCAAGCGATTCCAGCGACCGGCCAGGCGGTGCTGGGCCAGGCCGGACAGCGGTGCCATGCCCAGCGAGAACCGCGCATATCCCTGCGCGCGGCCCCACAGGAACAGCTCGATGAACAGGAAATCCATCGTGCCCTTCGGTGCGTCGCTGACGTGGCGCATCAGATCCACTGACAGTTCGGCGCCGGCCGGTGCCTGCCACAGGTTGGCAAAGGCCACGATCCGGCCCTCGGCTTCGACCAGAGCGATCGGGAAACGCACCAGATAATCCGGGTCGTAGCTGCCCAGCGAGAAGCCCTTCTCGTCGCCGGACTTGTCGTCCAGCCACGCGTTGGAAATGGCATGCAGGCGTGGCAGCAGGGCAGGGATCTCTTCCGCTGGTGCAACGCGGAAGGACAGTCCACCGCGCTTGCCGCGGTTCCAGGCTTGCCGCAGGTCGGCACGCTCGCGGCCTTCCAGACCGAAGTCGTGCAGCGGCACCATGGCCTCTTCACCCAGCTTGACCAGACCCAGCCCGAGATCGAGATAGGTCTGCCAATACGCTTCACCCACCTGGTAGAACACCGGGCGCAGGCCGAGCCGGTCGGCTTCCTCGCGGAAGCGCCAGATCAATGCACGCGCCACCTCGGGTGGCCCGACCGGGTCACCCATCGCGATCAGCGAGCCGCCGTAGCGCTGCATCATCACAAAGCCCTTGTGTTCCGCATCGCGCAGCACCGCCTTGTCGGCGGTCAGCACCAGGCAGGCCTGGGTATCGGTAGCACCTGCCAGCACCGGTGCCAGCGCCTGCAGGGTTGCGTCGTCGGCAGGCGGCAGCGGGCTGCGCGTGCTGTGCAGCAACCGCGCCAGCCCGAACATCACCAGTGCCATCGCCACCAGCAGCAGCGCACGCAGCGCGCGCGGTGCATTGCCGGACACCGCGAACTGCCACCACAGCTCGTTCTGGTATTCGACATGGCTGTAAGTGAAGAACAGCAGCCAGGTCACCGCCACCAGCACCAGGCCGAGGTTGCGCAGCCATGGCCACGACCAGGCTTCGTCCAGCAGCGCGCCCTGGCGATAGAACTCGCGCCGCGCCGCCCACAGCGCCATCGCCACCAGCAACGCCGACAAGGCGATCAGCGGTTGGCCACCGCGCAGCCAGATCGGCAGCGGCGCGATCACGCAGATCGCCATCGCCAGCATCCAGGCCGCGTGGCTGCGGCGGGCCAGGCCCTGGCCGATCAACAGCAGGGCGACGCCGCCCAGGCTGCCGATCAGGTGCGAGGTTTCCAGGATCGGCAGTGAGGCATTGATGAGGTGTCGCCGTGGCGTGGGCAGGGTGCCGTCGATGACCAGCGCGGCGCCGACACTGAAGGCGGCCAGCGCGATGATCTGCGGCAACCACGGGCGCAGCGCGTACCAGCCGGCGCGGGTTGCGCCTGCGCTGGCCTGCAGCGGTTGCCGCAGCGCGGGTGCCAGTGCCAGCACGGTTGCCAGCAGCAGCGGCAGCACGTAGTAACTGACGCGGTAGATCAATGCCGCTGCCAGCACCGCCGCAGGCGCCACCTGCGGCAGCAGCTTCAGCAGGCTCCACTCGAACACGCCCAGGCCGGCCGGCACGGTGGAGATCAGGCCGGCCAGCACGGCCACCAGGTACAGGCCGACGAAACCCGGCAGGCCGGTCGGCGTGGAATCCGGCAGCAGCACGTAGAACGCCGCACTGGCCAGCACCAGCTCGACCACGCTGAGCACGGTGACACCCAGCATGGTGCGTCGGTCGGGCAGCCACAGGCCATGGCCGAAGATGCGGAACTGGCGGCCGTCGCGGCCGACCAGGATGACGGTGGCGGCAAAAGCGATCAGCGCGATGATGCCGACCACGCGCACCGCTGCGGGATCCAGCGGCAGCGCAAGCGCGGCCGCGGCCGGCTCCATGCACAGCGCCACACCGATCAGCAGCCATGCGCCGAAGATGAAGCCCAGCGTGCTCATCAGCACCACCTGGCCGATCTGCGCCAGGTCCAGGCCGGCACTGCGGTAGCCGCGCAGGCGCACGGCACCACCGGTGAGTGCGGCAAAGCCCACGGTCTGGCCCAACGTGTGGGCCAGGAACGCGGTGATGCCGATCCGTGCCGGGTGCACGCGGATGCCGCTGCGGCGCAGGCCGATCGCATCGAAGCCGATCAGGCACGCGTAGCTGGCCAGGCCGAGCAGCACGGTGAGCGCGATCTGGGCACCGCTGAGCTGGCGGAAGGCCTGACGGATCGCGCGATAGCCGTGCTCATCGAATTCACCGGCCAGCCCGTGCAGGGCCAGCGCCAGGATCAGCAATGGAACGACGATGGTGACGACCCGCTTCCAGGTCGGGGCAGCGGCGGCAGGGACGGAATCGGTAGGGGCGGTCATCGGCGCAAGGGTGCGTCAGCAAGGGCGAGGGCGGTGTCAACGCAGGGCGTCGCGCATCGTGCGCCTGCCAGCGCGGTTTGACCAGCGGTACGGCTGTGCCGCCGGTGGCGGTATTCAGTGGCCGCACCGGGCACACACTTCCCACGCCGGCTGGGTGAGAATGCAGTTCAGACCACCCGCAGGAGCCACGCCCATGATGGAGCGTTACGACGTCGGACCGCGCATGTCCGAGATGACCGTGTACAACAAGGTCGCCTACCTTTCCGGCCAGATTCCGGAAGACACCAGCCAGGACATCACCGGGCAGACCCGGCAGGTACTGGCCGAGATCGACAAGTTGCTGGCGCTGGTGGCCAGTGACCGCCAGCACGTGCTGCGTGCGGAGATCTTCCTGGCCGACATGGCTGACTTCGAAGGCATGAACAAAGCGTGGGACGAGTGGGTGGTGGAGGGCGCGACCCCGGCCCGCGCCACCGTCGAAGCCAAGCTTGCGCACGCCGAATGGAAGGTCGAGATCATCATTACGGCGGCCGTGCCGTAATGACCGGGCTGGGGGCAGATCCGTTTTTCAACGGGAAAGGGATCTGACCCCATTCGCCGGGGAGGCGACGCTACGACGACCGTTACAGCGGCGGCTGCAGTCGTGAGCTTGCCTGCGCACACAAGGCCAGGCAGGCCAGCATCAACCCTTCCATGACCCGGTCGCCGACGTATTCCTCCGGCGCACCGTTCTGCCGGGCGCGTTCAGCGGCCAGCATGACCTCCTGCACCACCCGCAGCCCGGCCAGCGCGCAGTCGGCATCGGCCAGCGCCATGCACCGGCTGGGAAGTTGATGCCGTTCCGGCCACGCTTGGCCGTCGGCCGCCGCGCCTGTACCGATACGCCGCAAGGTCGCAACCAGCGTGGTGGGATCACAGGCTGGTGCCTGTTGCGTGTTCTCGTCGGCGTCTGCCGGGCCGAGGTAAGCGTGCAGATGGGGGAAATCCGATGCGTTCATGGCAAGGCTCCGTGCAGGACAGACGGTAGCCGCCACCCAAAGGTGGCGGACGGAGACGTGGCTCGAAAACCGGGACGCAAGACGAAACCGGTGGACCCGAAAGCCCCCACGCTCCGCCCGCCATAGCCGGCAGACGGATTGCCAGCCGGCGCCACGCAAAGTGACGCGGGCTGGCAAGCGTAAAAAACATCTTGCGTCGCGGGTTTTCGACACCCGGCCACCCTTTTCCGGTGGCTCATCATCTGTAAACCTGCTGCTGCGCAATGCCAATCAGACGAGTTGCATTGCTCGCACCATCAAGACGCTTTCAGCATTTTTGCATGCTGCTGAACGGCCTCAAGCGCAGGTGGCGCAAGGGCCGCGAATGATCGAGCAATCTGCGACATGCATCGTGATTCGATAGTTGCCAGTGCACACAGGGCAGGTCGTTTGCGACGAAGGTCCATGACGTCGGAAAGATTGTGCGGACCAAGGTCCGCACCTACCAACACCCCAGCCATAGCATTGCAGTTGCTCGACCGTCCGTGACGGATATCTGTCGGGGGCTGGTGGGCGGGGGCAAGCGGGACCGTTGGCGCCATGGGCCAGGCGCATGCGCC
>NZ_WKEE01000083.1:0-14680 GCF_021605635.1 Stenotrophomonas sp. PA-6-5C | reverse complement strand
CACACTTCATGCCTCCAGACCACGTAGTGCCACCTCCACCTAGTACACTGCTCTTTCATTTTTTTTTTAATCGCCCCGGCACCAACAGAATCCACCCCTCCTCTCCCACGGCGGGCGGCGTAAGTTGTGTAAAAGGACCGGGGGTGCCCCCCCCCGCCGACGCCACCAGCCGGCACTTCCGTGCCAACGGCAGCGGCACCGCCACTGCCAGCGGTACCAATGCAGTGGCCGTGGGCTCCAGTGCCACTGCCAGTGGCAACCGCAGCAATGCACTGGGCAGCAACGCCAGCGCCATCGGCAACGCATCACTGGCCGTAGGCGCCAATGCCGCCGTCACCGGCAGCAACTCTGTGGCCCTCGGTGCCGGCGCGCGTGCGGTGGAGGCAAACGTGGTGTCGGTCGGCGGCGGCAACGGCACTGATGGTCCTGCCACGCGCCGCATCGTCAACGTCGCCGATGGCCGCATCGCCGCCGGCAGCAGCGATGCCGTGACCGGTTCACAGCTCAACGTCACCAACCAGCGCGTGGGTGCGGTGGAAACGCGTGTCGGTGATTTCGACTCGCGCATCGCCACCGTTGAAACCAGCGCGGCCAGTTCGGTCGGCTACGACGACGCCAGCCGTGACCGCCTGACGCTTGGCGGGATCCAGGGCACCACCATCGACAACGTCGGCGCCGGCAGCATCGCTTCCGGCAGCCGCCAGGCGATCAACGGCGGGCAGCTGTTCCAGTCGCTCAGCGATGCCGCCAGCTTCCTCGGCGGCGGTGCCAGCGTCGGCATGCAGGGGGTGTTCGTTGCGCCGAACTACGTGATCCAGGGTTCCACCTACAGCAACGTCGGCGACGCACTGGGCGCACTGGACCGCAAGGTCAGCGAGATCGATCGTCGCACCGCCAGCGGCACGCGTTCCGGCGCGGCCAGCCTGCGTTCGATGGCCGCTCCGCTGGACGCCGACGCGGCCAGCGCGGCCACGGCTTCGGCCAGCGCCGATGCGAGCCTGGCTGATGGCGGATCGGCAACGGCCACTGCCCGTGTGCAGGGCACCCCGACCGCAGCCAGCGCAGGCAGTGCACAGCCGGCACTGGTCGCAGGCGGTGGCATCAACGCCGTCGCGATGGGGGATGGCGCTGTCGCCAGTGGTGCATCGTCCACCGCGGTCGGCCAGGGCGCGAGTGCAACGGCGGCCAATGCAGTGGCACTGGGCCAGGGCTCGGTTGCCGATCGCGCGAATACCGTCTCGGTCGGCAGCGAGGGCAACGAACGCCAGGTCACCAACGTGGCGGCCGGTACCACCGCAACCGACGCGGTCAACAAGGGCCAGCTGGACCGTGGCATCACCACCGCCAACAGCTACACCGACAGCCGCGTGCAGGCGGTCACCGACAGCTTCGATGTGTTCAAGGGCGAAGTGGATGGACGCCTGCGCCACATGGATCGCCGCATCGACCGCCAGGGCGCGATGAGCTCGGCGATGCTCAACATGGCCACCAGTGCCGCCGGCATCCGTACCCAGAACCGGGTCGGCGTCGGCATCGGTTTCCAGGGCGGCGAGTCGGCCATGTCGCTGGGCTACCAGCGCGCGATCAGCGATCGCGCCACGGTCACCATCGGTGGTGCCTTCAGCAGTGATGACAGCTCGGTCGGCGTTGGCGCCGGCTTCGGCTGGTAAGTGCGCAACAGCGTGCCGGTGGGGCATCCCATCGGCACGTCGAGCAGTGAGCGCCAAAGGGGCGTGGCACGGCAACCCTGGTGGGCCAGCCAGGGCAGTCGCAGGGAGTGATGGCCGTAGTGAGCTCCGTCCGTGCAACGGGCGGAGAAGGAAAGCTCAACCATGACCTTGAAGAGGATTTCGAACGTGACCAAGAAGCAGACCCTTCGCATCAATGTGCTGGCTGCCGCCATGCTGTCTCTGACTGTCGGCGTCGGTGCGGCGCATGCGGCAAAGCCGGGCGTGGCCAAGGAACCGGCGCGCGTGGCCAGCACTGCCCAGCAGAGCGTGGACGGCATCATCGTGAAGTACCGCAACGGCACTGCTGCCGCCAGCGATCGTTCGACCAAGCTGTCGGTGGTGCAGTCGGCACTGTCGCGTGCCATCGTCAGCAGCGGCACCACCAGCCGTGCTGCGGCACTGTCCCCGCTGGTGGAGCGCAAGCTCGGTGCCGGTGGCGACCTGATCCGCCTGAAGTCCAAGCTGGGCGCGGCCGACATGCAGAAGGTGCTGGCTGAACTGAATGCCGATCCGTCGGTGCAGTACGCGGTGGCCAACGTGCGCCTGCAGCGTTCGGACCTGCGTGCCACCAACGCGCAGCCGGCACTGGTGCCCAACGACCCCAACTACGCGCAGTACCAGTGGAACTTCTTCAACGCCACCGGTGGTGTGAACGCCCCGGCCGCGTGGGACCTCTCGCAGGGCGAGGGCATCGTGGTCGCCGTGCTCGATACCGGCATCCTGCCGGGCGTGCCGGACTTCGGCAGCAACCTGCTGGAAGGCTACGATTTCATCAGTGACAAGGAATCCTCGCGCCGCCCGAACGATGGCCGCGCACCGGGTGCCACCGACTACGGCGACTGGGTGGAAACGGCCAACGAGTGCTACACCGGCTCTGAACCGGAAGGCAGTTCCTGGCATGGCACGCACGTGGCCGGCACCATTGCCGAAGTGACCAACAACGGCAGTGCCCTGGCAGGCCTGGCCTACAAGGCCAAGGTGCTGCCGGTGCGCGTGCTGGGCAAGTGCGGCGGCACCCTGGCCGACATCAGCGACGCCATCACCTGGGCGTCGGGCGGCACCGTGCCGGGCATTCCGGCCAACACCAATCCGGCGGAAATCATCAACATGAGCCTGGGCGGTGGCGGCGCCTGCGATGCCGCCTACCAGGACGCGATCAACGGCGCCGTGTCGCGCGGCACGCTGGTGGTGGTCGCGGCCGGCAACGAAACCGACAATGCGTCGAAGTACCGCCCGGCCAGCTGCAACAACGTGGTGGCGGTGGGTGCGACCCGTGTCACCGGTGGCATCACCTATTACTCCAACTACGGCACCGCGGTCGACCTGTCGGCCCCGGGCGGTGGCGGCAGCGTCGACGGCAACCCGAACGGCTACATCTGGCAGGTCGGCTCCAGTTCGGAAACCACCCCGGACGCCGGTGAGTGGGTGCTGATGGGCAAGGGCGGCACGTCGATGTCCTCGCCGCATGTTGCCGCCGTGGCCGCCATGGTGCAGAGCGCGTTGATCGCCAAGGGCAAGGAGCCGTTGGCTCCGGCCGCACTGGAAACGCTGCTGAAGCAGAGCGCGCGCAAGTTCCCGGTGACCATCCCGGCGGCGACCCCGATCGGCACCGGCATCCTCGATGCCAAGGCCGCGCTGGATGCCGCGCTGAAGGAGCCGTGCACCGAGAACTGCGAGCCGGAGGGCATTCCGCTGACCAACAAGGTGACCGTGGGTGGCTTGGCCGGTGCGGCCGCCAGCGAAACCGTCTACACCTTCGAAGCGGCGGCCGGCAAGACGCTGAGCGTGCTGACCTACGGCGGCAGCGGCAACGTGTCGGTGTATCTGGCGCAGGGCCGCGTGCCCACCGCGACCGACAACGATGCCAAGTCGACCCGCCCGGGCAATACCGAAACCGTGCGCGTAGCCAAGCCGGTGGCCGGTACCTACTACATCAAGGTGGTGGGTGAGGCCGCTTACAGCGGGGTGAGCATTCTGGCGACCCAGTAATAACCGACTGTCGTAAATGAATAAGCGAGGCCCGTCACCTGTGTGACGGGCTTCGTCTTTTTACGAAAGAAGAATCGGAGCGGGTGGAAACCACGGCTTAACTGCTAAAGTCGGGACGATCGACAGGAGAGTCACGTGAACGCGCTCGCTGCCACCGCCATCGACGACACTGAAGGCCGCATCCTCGATGCGCTGCTGGCACGTGGTCGGCTCAAGGAAGGAGATCTGGCGCGTGCGCGGCCGCTGCATGCCGAGGCCGGTGGCAGCCTGCTCGGCCTGCTGGTCCGGCTGGGGCTGGTGTCCGAACGTGACCAGGCGCAGGCCAGCGCCGATGTGCTGGGTCTGCCGCTGCTGGAAGGACGGCAGCTGCCTGAATCGCCGCCGCAGGCACTGGCCGAAGGCCTGCCGCTGTCGCTGCGCTTCCTCAAGCAGTTCCACGTATGCCCGCTGGCGCTGGATGAACACGGCGTGCAGCTGTGGCTGGCCGACGCCCACGATCCGTACCCGCAGCAGGCCGTGCAGTTGGCACTGGGTGTGCCGGTCACGCCGCTGCTGGGCATGCGCGCGGAGATCGATGACCTGGTCGAGCGCTGGTTCGGCCAGGGCCGCAGTGCGATGGGGGCCATCGTGGAAACCGCCGATGGCGAAGGCGGCGCAGTGGACGATATCGAGCACCTGCGCGATCTCGCCTCGGAAGCGCCGGTGATCCGCCTGGTCAACCTGGTGATCCAGCGCGCAGTCGAACTGCGCGCCTCGGACATCCACGTCGAACCTTTCGAAAACCGGCTGAAAGTGCGTTACCGCGTCGATGGCGTGCTGGTCGAAGGCGAGAGCCCGCCGGCCAACCTGACCGCCGCGGTGATCAGCCGCATCAAGATCATGGCCCGGCTCAACATCGCCGAGCGCCGCCTGCCGCAGGACGGTCGCATCATGCTGCGCGTGCAGGGCAAGGAGCTGGACCTGCGTGTCAGCACGGTACCCACCGCGCACGGCGAAAGCGTGGTGATGCGCCTGCTCGATCGCGAGACGGTGGTGTTCGACTTCCATCGGCTGGGCTTCACCGATGCCTTCCTGCCGCAGTTCCGCAAGGTGCTTGAGCAGCCGCACGGCATCCTGCTGGTGACCGGGCCCACCGGCTCGGGCAAGACCACCACGCTGTACACCGCGCTGAGCCAGCTCAACACCGCCGACGTCAAGATCATCACCGTTGAAGATCCGGTCGAGTACCAGATCGAAGGCATCAACCAGATCCAGGCCAAGCCGCAGATCGGGCTGGATTTCGCCAATGCGCTGCGCAGCATCGTGCGCCAGGATCCGGACATCATCATGATCGGCGAAATGCGCGACCTGGAAACCGCGCGCATCGCGATCCAGTCGGCGTTGACCGGCCACCTGGTGCTGTCCACGCTGCATACCAACAACGCTGCGGGCGGCATCACCCGCCTGCTCGACATGGGCGTGGAAGACTATCTGCTCACCTCCACCATCAACGGCATCCTGGCCCAGCGCCTGGTGCGCCGGCTGGAGCCGACCCACGCCGAGCGCTATGAAGCCTCGCCGGAAGAAATCGAGCGCTTCGACCTGCGTCGCCTGCAGCCGCAGGGAACGATCCACCTGTATCGGCCGAAGCCGTCGGCGCTGGCGCCGACCGGCTACCTGGGGCGTACCACCATCATGGAATTCCTGGTGATGAACGACGCGCTGCGGCGTGCGGTGATGCGTCGCGATGGCATGGGCGAGATCGAACGCATCGCCCGTGAAGCCGGCATGCGCACCATGTACGAGGACGGCCTGAGCAAGGCCCTGAGCGGGCAGACGACCCTCGAGGAAGTCCTGCGCGTGACCGAGGAAGGCTGATGCGCGCAGGACGCTGGGGCTGACATGCCGAACTATCGCTACAAGGCGCTCAATACGCACGGCGAGATCTTCGACGGACAGATGGAAGCGGCCAGCGAGGCCGAGCTGGTCGCGCGCCTGCAGGACCAAGGCCATCTGCCGATGGAAACGCAGCTGGCCGACGGTGGTGCGGTTGGTGGCAGCAGCCTGCGCGGCCTGTTCCGCCAGCGTCCGCTGCAGGGTGCGGCATTGCTGCAGTTCACCCAGCAGCTGGCGACGCTGCTCGGTGCCGGGCAGCCACTGGACCGCGCGCTGTCGATCCTGCTCAGCCTGCCCGAAGACGAACGCTCGCGCCGCGCGATCACCGACATCCGCGACGTGGTGCGCGGTGGCGCGCCGCTGTCCACTGCGCTGGAGCGTCAGCACGGCCTGTTCTCGCGCCTGTACGTGAACATGGTGCGCGCCGGTGAAGCCGGTGGCAGCCTGCACGACACCCTGCAACGTCTGGCCGATTACCTCGAGCGCAGCCGTGCGCTGCAGGGCAAGGTGATCAACGCACTGGTGTACCCGGCGATCCTGCTGGTGGTGGTGGGCGGCGCGCTGCTGTTCCTGCTGGGCTATGTGGTGCCGCAGTTCGCACAGATGTATGAAAGCCTGGACGTGGCGTTGCCGTGGTTCACCAACCTGGTGCTGCAGCTGGGCCTGTTCGTACGCGACTGGTGGGTGCTGCTGCTGGTGGTGCCGGGCGTGCTGCTGCTGTTGTTCGAACGCAAGGCGCGGCAGCCCGCGTTCCGTCTGGCGCTGGATGGCTGGCTGCTGCAGCGCCGCGGCATCGGCCGCCTGCTGGGCGAACTGGAGACCGCGCGGCTGGCGCGCACCCTGGGGACATTGCTGCGTAACGGCGTGCCGCTGCTGGCGGCGCTGGGTATCGCCCGCAACGTACTCGGCAACCGCGCGCTGGCGGCCGATCTGGAAACCGCCGCCGACGAGGTCAAGAACGGCACCGGCCTGTCGCTGGCGCTGTCGCGCGGCAAGCGCTTTCCCCGGTTGGCGCTGCAGATGATCCAGGTCGGCGAGGAGTCCGGCGCGCTCGATACCATGCTGCTGAAAGCGGCTGATACTTTCGAACAGGACAGTGCCCGCCGCATCGACCGCCTGCTGGCGGCGATGGTGCCGGCGATCACCCTGGTGCTGGCCTCGGTGGTCGGCGCGGTGATCGTGGCCGTGCTGGTGCCGTTGTACGACCTCACCAACGCCATCGGCTGACGATGGCCTCCTTCGCAACCCCGACATCCCGTACCTGAAAGGACCGACCATGATTGCTTCCCGTCGACCGATCCGCCTTTCCTTCACCGCCGCACGCCACCAGTCGGGCATGAGCCTGCTGGAGATCATCATCGTCATCGTGCTGATCGGCGCGGTGCTGACCCTGGTCGCCAGCCGCGTGCTCGGCGGCGCCGACCGTGGCAAGGCCAACATCGCCAAGGCGCAGGTGCAGACCGTTGCCTCCAAGGTCGACAACTACCAGATCGACACCGGCAAGCTGCCTGCCTCGCTCAACGACCTGGTGACCGCACCGGCCGGCGTCGGTGGCTGGCTGGGCCCTTATGCCAAGCCTGCCGACCTCAACGACCCGTGGGGCCACGCGCTGGAGTACCGCGCACCGGGCGAAGGCCAGGCGTATGAACTGATCAGCCTGGGCAAGGACGGCAAGGCCGGCGGCAGCAGCGTCGACGCTGACATCCGCTACCAGCCGTAAGCACGCATGCTGCTTTCCCTGCCGCGCCGGGTGTCACGCCCGCGCCTGCACGGCAGGCGCGCAGCGGGCCTGTCGCTGCTGGAAATGCTGCTGGTGATCGCATTGATCGCGGCCATCGGCCTGATCACTGCCGCTGGCATGTCGCGCGGTTTTGCCGGCATGCAGCTGCGCAGTGCCGGCAAGGACATCGCCAACCAGCTGCGCATGGTGCGCGCGCAGGCGATTGCCCGCGGTGAGCCGCAGCGCTTCGTGATCGAACCGGCGCAGCATCGCTGGCAGGGCGCCAACCAGCGCCAAGGCGAAGTGCCGGCCAAGCTGAAGGTGCAGTTCGAAGGTGCCGCGCAGCTGGCCACCGCACCCGGTCAGGGCGTGATCGAATTCCATCCCGACGGCGGTTCCAGCGGCGGCCGCATCCGCCTGCAGCTGGAGAGCGCCGAGTGGCGCATCGATGTGGGCTGGTTGACCGGTGAAGTCCGTTCCGGACCGTGGCGGGCGCAATGAGGTCGCGCGCCCGTGGCTTCACCCTGCTTGAAGTGATCGTTGCCTTCGCACTGCTTGGGTTGGCACTGACGCTGTTGCTGGGCAGCCTGTCCGGTGGCGCGCGCCAGGTGCGCGACGCCGAGCTGCGCACGCGCGCGGTGCTGCACGCGCAATCATTGTTGGCCGCCGCTGGCGTGGAAGCGCCACTGCAGGCCGGCAGCCAACAGGGCGAGTGGGAGCAGGGGCGATATCACTGGCAGCTGCAGGTGCAGCCCTGGGCCGAGCCGCGCAGTGGTGCGCTGCCCGCTGCGCAGTCGCCGGGTACGCCGTGGCTGGCGGAACTGCAGCTGCAGGTGCGCTGGGGCGACAGCGAGCGCGAGCAGTTGCGCTGGCGCAGCCTGCGCCTGTTGCCGCCTGCGCTGGAGAACGCGCGATGAGGCGCCGCGCGCGGGGCTTCACCCTGATCGAAGTCATGCTGGCCACCGTGCTGCTGGCCGGCGGCCTGGCGTTGGCGTTCGCCAGCGTGCGCTCGGCGATGGCGATCAGCCAGCGCGGTGAGCAGATTGCCGCGCAGAGCGAACGCATGCGCGCAGTGCAGGCCCTGCTGCGGCGCCAGCTCGCCAGCGCCCTGCGCAGCCCGCTGGAAGTATCCGATCCTACCCGCGAACCGGTGTTCTTCCAGGGCGACGATCGGGGCATGCAGTTCGTAGCCGACCTGCCGGGCTATCTCGGTCGCGGCGGCCCATACCTGCATGCGCTGCAGGTGGATGGCGCAGCCGGCCACCGCCGCTTGCTGCTGGAGCTGGTACTGCTGCAGGAAGGCGAGCGCATCGAAGAAAGCCCGCCGCGCCCGCCCGAAGTGCTGGCGGAGGACTTGAAGGATGTACGGCTGCGCTATCGCGGTGTCGACGCCAGCAACGGGCAGATGACCGAATGGTTGCCCCGCTGGGATGACACCCGGCGCCTGCCGTTGCTGGTGGAAGTACAGATCGTGCCAAGCAGGGGCACGCCGTGGCCGCCGCTGGTGGTGGCACTGCGCGCCGGCGGCAGTGGAGGCGCGCGATGAAGCGTCCACGTGGTGCCGCGCTGGTACTGGTGCTGTGGCTGATCGCGCTGATGACCGCGCTGGTCGGCGCCTTTGCGCTCAGCGCACGGGTCGAGTACCTGCAGCAGCGGGTGCTCGGTGACGATGCACGCGGCCAGGAGCGCGCGCGCGCGGGCCTGGAATACGCGCTGCTGCGGCTGCAGCCCGACCCGCAGCGTCCGCCGTGGCAGGCCGACGGCCGCGCCTATCGCTGGCAGTTCGACGACGCCCGCATCGAGATCCGGGTGCTGGACGAGAACGGCAAGATCAACCTCAACCTGGCGGATGCGGCGCTGCTGTCCGCATTCATGCAGGCACTGGGCGAGCCGGCTGAAACCGCCAAGCAGTTGGCCGGTGCGATCATCGACTGGCGCGACGAAGACAGCCTGCTGCAGCCCGGTGGCGGTGCCGAGGCACCCGAGTACGCCGCCGCGGGCCTGCCCTATGGCCCGCGCAACAAGCGCTTTGAAACCCTGGGCGAACTGCAGCGGGTGCTGGGAATGCGCGGGTCGCTGTATGCCGCGATGCTGCCGCACCTGACGCTCTACAGCCGCCAGGCGCGCCCGGATCCGCGCTTCGCCAGTGGCCCGGTGTTGACGGCAATGGGCCTGGATGCGGAACAACTGCTGGCGCAACGCGCCCAGCAGGAGCGTGACGGAGATAACGCTGCAGGTGCATCGGCGCTTGCCAGCAGCAGTGGCACCTATAGTATCGAGTCCCGCGCCACTGACGGCAGCGGACGCCTGTCGGTGCTGCAGGCGGTGGTGCGCAACGGATCGGGCGGGGTGCCCGGCCGGACCTACACAGTGCTTCGCTGGGAGCAGGGAATGGCAGCAAGATGACGGCTTGGCAGGACAGTCTGCGGCAGGTGCAGGGCCAGATCGGCCCCGGTGCCGGCCGTTTCCTGCGCTGGTGGCGGCAGTCGTTGCTGGCCTGGGTGCCGATGCGCTGGCAATGGGCGCTGGGCTGGTCGCAGACCCGCCTGCTGCTGCAGTGCGAAGACGGGCAGCTGCAGGTCTGGCGCGAAGCCGGTGACGGCCTCGAGCCCGTCGTCCGTCTTCCGTGGCCGCTGCAACCGGCGGACCTGGATCGCGTGCTGGAGCCGCGCCTGCGCAGCCTGCCACGGGTGTGGCTGCTGCCCGCCGGGCAGGCCCTGCGGCGCACGCTGCGCCTGCCCGCCGCGGCCGGTGACCGCCTGCGTGCGGTGGTCGGCTACGAGATCGACCGGCAGACACCGTTCGAAGCCAGCCAGGTCAGCTATGACATCCGTGAACTGGGCAGTGCCGGCGAAGGCCTGCTGCAGGTGGAGCTGGTGGCCTGGCCGCTGCGCCAGCTCGATGACTGGCGTGCGCAGATCGGCGAGTGGGCTGACACGCTGGCCGGTGTCGACGCGATCGATGCACAGGGCCGCGCGCTGCAGGTCAACCTGCTGCCGCCCGCGCAGCGTCAACAGCGGCCGGACCCGATGCGGCGCTGGAACCTGCTGCTTGCTGCAGCGGCGCTGGTGATGCTGGTGCTGGCGGCGATGCAGCTGCTGGACAATCGCCGCGCTGCCGTCGATGTACTGCGCGAAGACGTCGAGCGCAGCGCCCGCAGTGCGCGCGGTGTTGCCAGCGAACGCAGCCAGCTGCAGGCGCTGCTGGATGGAGCGACGTTCCTGGAAACACAACGCAACCAGCGCGCCAGCACCGTCGAAGTGTGGAATGAGCTGACCCGGCGCCTGCCCGATGGCACCTACCTGGAAAAACTGGCGATCGAGAACAACAGCCTGCAGCTGATCGGCCTCAGCAGCGAAGCATCGCAGCTGGTTCCGCTGCTGCAGGACGCGCCGCAGTGGCGCAAGGTCAACCTCACCGGCGTGCTGCAGGCCGATGGTGCTGCCAGTGGCCGCGACCGCTTCACCCTGACCGCCGAGCTGCAGCCATTGCCTTCGGCGGTACCTGCGCCCGCAGCCGCCGCGACTGAAACCACGGAGGCGGCCCATGCCGATGCCAAGCGCACGCCGTGACCGCTGGCTGGCACTGGCACTGCTGTTGGCAGTGCTGTGCCTGGCCTACCTGCTTCTGGTGCACCCGTGGTTCACCCAGCCACTGCGCGCGATCGACGCCGATGCCGCTGCCCTGCGCGAACGCCAGCAGCGCGTACAGGCGCAGCTGCAGCAGCAGCCGCAGATCGAACAGCGGCTGCGCGCGACCCGCGACGCCCTGCAGCAGCGCCCGGGGTTCCTGCAGGAAGCCACCGCCGAGGCCGCTGCGGCCGCGCTCGGCGCACGCCTGCAGGATGCGGTGGCGATGGCCAGCCCGGGCAACCGCAGCTGCACCATCAGCAACCGCACGCCATTGAGCGACAACCGTCGCGATGCTGCGTTCGTCCGCGTGGCCATGCAGGTGCGCCTGCGCTGTGGCGTGGCCGAACTGGCCACTGTCCTGCACAGCCTGGAGACCGGCAGCCCGCGCCTGTTCGTGGACAACCTCAACCTGATCGCACAGCGCTTCCAGCAATCGCCGAACGAATCCGGCCTCGGTCTGGACGTGTCCTTCGAGCTGGCCGGCTACCTGTTGCCAGGTGCTGCCGCCGATTCCTCCACAGTGCCCGTGGCCACGCCACCTGCAGCGCCACCTGCAGCGGCGCCGGTGGTGTCGCCGCCGGCACCTGTGCCGGCACCGGCGGAGCAGCCTGCTGCCGATGCGCAGGAGGTGGCCGATGAAGCTTGAACAGATCAACCTGCGCACCGGGCTGCTGCTGGCGCTGGCCGGATGGGCCGCTGCGACCTGGCTGGCCACCGGCTTCGGCCTGGGCAGCCAGCTGCCCACGGTCAGCACAGAGGGCGACGCCCAGGCCGCGCTGCCGGCGTTGCCCGTGCTGGCGCCCGAGCGCATGGCCGGCGCAGACAGCTACAGCGTGATCAGCGAGCGGCCCCTGTTCGCCGAAGACCGCAAGCCGCGCCCGTACCTGCTGGGGGGCAGCGAAGCCGCCGCCAGTCCCGCGCTGCGCCTGACCGGCGTGCTGCTCACCGGTGATTTCAGCATGGCCACCTTCACCACCGAGCAGGGCCGGTCGTTGCGCCTGCGCCTCAATGGCGATGCAGTCGATGGCTGGCAACTGGTCGCATTGGAACCGCGCCAGGCCACGGTGATCGGCTCCAGTGGCAGCCAGGTGCTGGAACTGGCCGTGTTCAATGGCCAGGGCGGTGAAGCGCCGACGGTCCTGCGCGGGGCCAATGGCGCGCCGCCTGTGCCCGGCGCGGTGGTTCCGCCGCCGCCGCCACAGCCGGCGCCCAGCCAGACCCTGCCCAACCCACGTGCCACCGATGGCAACGTGGCTCCCGCGTCGCCTGCACCAGCCGCGGCCGCCGCGCCACCTGCCAACACCAACGGTCCCAGCGAAGCGCAGATGCAGGCCATCCGCGAACGCATCCAGGCCCGCCGCCGTCAGCTGCAGCAACAGCAGCAACAACCGTCGCCGCCCCCGGGCGATGGCACCAACCGATAGAGTGAATGCATGAATCTGCGTTTTCTTCCCTGGTCCCTTGCCCTGACACTGCTGGTCGGCTGCAGCACCGTGTCCGCCCCGCATGTGCAACGCAACGGCAACCTGCAGCCATCGGCCAGCGCCGGTCAGGCCGCCGTAGATGCGCAGACCGAAGCGGCCGATCAAGCCCAGGGGACGCCGCAGGCGGTGATCCGCCGTGGCACCGGCACCATGATCAACCGCGAGGCCGCGCGCAAGCCGTCGCCTGCATTGCATGCGGCCAGCTCCGGCGAAGCCACGTTCAACTTCGAGGGCGAGTCGGTGCACGCGGTGGTCAAGGCCATCCTCGGTGACATGCTCGGCCAGAACTACGTGATCGCACCGGGGGTGCAGGGCACGGTGACCCTGGCCACGCCCAAGCCGGTATCGCCGGCACAGGCATTGAACCTGCTGGAGATGGTGCTGGGCTGGAACAATGCCCGCATGGTCTACAGCGGTGGCCGCTACAACATCGTCGCCGCCGACCAGGCACTGGCCGGGACCGTGGCGCCGAGCACCGCGCCCGCCTCCAGCGCACGCGGCTTTGAAGTGCGCGTGGTGCCGCTGCAGTTCATCTCCGCCACCGAGATGAAGAAGGTGCTGGAGCCCTATGCGCGGCCCAATGCCATCGTCAACGTCGACAGCGGCCGCAACGTGATCACCCTTGGCGGCACCCGTGCCGAGCTCGAGAACTACCTGCATACCGTCGAAATCTTCGACGTGGACTGGCTCTCGGGCATGTCGGTGGGCGTGTTCCCGATCCAGTCCGGCAAGGCCGAGCAGGTCGCGGCCGATCTGGAGAAGGTATTCGGCGAAGAGAGCAAGACGCCCAGCGCCGGCATGTTCCGTTTCCTGCCGCTGGAAAACGCCAACGCCGTGCTGGTGATCACCCCGCAGGTGCGCTACCTGGACCAGATCCAGCAGTGGCTGGACCGCATCGATACCGCCGGTGGCAGCGCGCGCCTGTTCTCGCATGAACTGCGTTACATCAAGGCCCGCGACCTGGCTGAACGCCTCAGCGAAGCCTTTGCCAGCAGCGGCAACCGTAGCGGCGCCGGCTCGGCATCGCTGGCACCAGGCGCCATTCCGTCGCAGCTGGGCAGCGATGGCGACCGCGGCATGGACGCCAACAACGGCAGCAGCTTCAACAACCAGGTCGGCGGCGGCAGCAGCAGCGGTAGTGGCAGCAGCGCCGGCAGCCTGAACCTGCCGCAGCGCCAGTCGGGCAACGTCAGCATCAGCCTGGAAGTGGAGGGCGATCGTGTCGGCGTGTCGGCGGTGGAAGAGACGAACACGTTGCTGGTGCGTTCGACGCCGCAGGCCTGGCGCTCGATCCGCGAAGTGATCGAAAAGCTGGACGTGATGCCGCTGCAGGTGCACATCGAAGCGCAGGTGGCCGAAGTCGGGCTGACCGGCGACCTGAAGTACGGCGTGAACTGGTACTTCGACAACGCCGTAGCAGGACGCGCGCTGACCGGTGCGCTGTCCGGGTTGTCACTGCCGGCGATGGCCGGCGGTTCCTGGAACACCTTCGCTGGTGCGGTGACCGGGACCGATGGTGCCAACTGGGCGTTCACCGGCCACAACGGCGCCGCCGTGGTCAGTGCGCTGGACAAGGTCACCGACGTGCGCCTGCTGCAGACCCCCTCGGTGTTCGTGCGCAACAACGCCGAAGCCACGCTCAACGTCGGCGACAAGGTGCCGATCAACACCACCACGGTCAACACCGGCATCGGTACCAGCAGCTACAGCTCGGTGCAGTACATCGACACCGGCGTGATCCTCAAGGTGCGCCCGCGCGTAACCCGCGACGGAACGGTGTTCCTGGATATCGTGCAGGAGATCAGCAGCGCCTCCGACGTACCGGAGAACTGCAATCCGCAGGAGCGCAACTGCAATCCGCGCATCTCCACCAAGAAGCTGGCCACCGAGGCAGCGGTGCAGAGCGGGGACACCATCATGCTGGCCGGCCTGATCACCGATTCGGCCACGGATGGCAGCAGCGGCATTCCCGGCCTCAGCCGGATTCCGGTGCTGGGTGCGCTGTTCGGCCAGAAGAGCCGCACCAGCCGTCGTTCGGAAGTGATCGTGCTGCTGACCCCGACCATCGTCCGCAACGGCCAGGAAGCGCGCAACCTGACCGACGAATACAGCCAGCGCTTCCGCGCGATGGAGCCGCTGAACCAGCCGGGCTCAAAGAAGTAAGGGGGTTCGGCCGGGTTGCACCCGGCACCCGCCGAAGCCGAAGCAACGGCAGCAGCAACAGCAACAGCGGGTTTACTGGGGGAGGGC